>NZ_JBFTLQ010000041.1:0-90535 GCF_056396525.1 Cupriavidus sp. 05T41 | reverse complement strand
GCCCAAGGTCGACTTCGCCAAGTTCGGCCCGGTCGAGCGCAAKGAACTGAGCCGCATCAAGAAGATCTCGGGCGCCAACCTGCACCGCAACTGGGTGGTGATCCCGCACGTCACCACGCACGACGAAGCCGATATCACCGACCTGGAGCAGTTCCGCGTGCAGATGAACAAGGAACTGGAGAAGAGCGGCGTCAAGATCAGCATGCTGCCCTTCATGATGAAGGCAGCCGTGGCCACGCTCAAGAAATTCCCCGAGTTCAACGCCAGCCTGGACGGCGACACCCTGGTGCTCAAGCAGTACTACCACATCGGCTTCGCGGCCGACACGCCCAACGGCCTGATGGTGCCGGTGATCCGCGACGTCGACAAGAAGAGCATCCCCGACATCGCGCGGGAGATGGGCGAACTGGCCAAGCTGGCGCGCGAGGGCAAGCTCAAGCCCGACCAGATGTCGGGCGGCACCTTCACCATCAGCTCGCTCGGCGGCATTGGCGGCATCAACTTCACCCCCATCATCAACGCGCCCGAGGTCGCGATCATGGGCGTGTGCAAGAGCTTCTGGAAGCAGCACTCCAGCGATGGCAAGAACTGGGCTTCGCGCCTGACGCTGCCGCTGTCGTTGTCATGGGACCACCGTGTCATCGACGGCGCCGCGGCGGCCCGCTTCAACGTCTATTTTGCCAACCTGCTCGCCGATCTGCGGCGTGTGCTGTTCTGAGGGGCGCGCTGCAATGACCCAACGTGTCGAAGTCAAAGTGCCGGATATCGGTGATTTCAAGGATGTCACGGTGATCGAGGTCATGGTCAAGCCCGGCGAGACCATCGCCGTGGATACCAGCCTGATCGCGGTCGAGTCCGACAAGGCCTCGATGGAGATCCCATCCACCCACGCCGGCGTGGTMAAGGAGATCACCGTCAAGGTCAACGACAAGGTGAGCGAGGGATCGGTGATCCTGGTGGTGGAGGCTGCCGAGGCCGCTGCAACCGCTGCGGCACCCGCCGTGCCCGCGGCCCCATCGGCGCCGCCCAAGCCAGCGCCAGCCGCCGCGCCCGCGCCCAACGCCGCCAGCTACACCGGCAAGGCGGACCTGGAATGCGAAATGCTGGTGCTGGGCGCCGGCCCCGGTGGCTATTCCGCCGCGTTCCGCAGCGCCGACCTGGGCATGAAGACCGTCCTGGTGGAGCGCTACGACACGCTTGGCGGGGTCTGCCTCAACGTGGGCTGCATCCCCTCCAAGGCGTTGCTGCACACCGCATCGGTCATGGATGAAGTGGCGACCCTGMCCGACCACGGCATCCGCTACGGCGCGCCCGAKATCGACCTGGACAAGCTGCGTGGCTTCAAGGACAGCGTCATCAAGAAGCTSACCGGCGGCCTGGCCGGCATGGCSAAGGCGCGCAAGGTCGAGGTGGTGACCGGCGTCKGCAGCTTCCTCGACCCGTATCACCTGGAGGTGGTGGCGGCCGATGGCGGCAAGCGCGTGATCAGGTTCGCCAAGGCCATCATCGCGGCGGGCAGCCAGGCGGTGAAGCTGCCGTTCATGCCCGACGACGAGCGCGTGGTCGACTCCACCGGCGCGCTGCTGCTCAAGTCGATCCCCAAGCGCATGCTGGTGGTGGGCGGCGGCATCATCGGGCTGGAGATGGCCACGGTCTACTCCACGCTGGGCACGCGCATCGACGTGGTGGAGATGCTCGATGGCCTGATGCAGGGCGCGGACCGCGACCTGGTCAAGGTGTGGGAGAAGAAGAACACCCACCGCTTCGACCACGTCATGCTCAAGACCAAGACGGTGGGCGCCAAGGCGACGCCCGCCGGCATCGAAGTCAGCTTCGAGGGCGAGAAGGCGCCGGCCCCGCAGGTCTATGACCTGGTGCTGGTGGCGGTGGGCCGCAGCCCGAATGGCCGTGCCATCGGCGCGGAAAAGGCCGGCGTGGCCGTCACCGAGCGCGGCTATATCGACGTCGACCGGCAGATGCGCACCAACGTTGCGCACATCCACGCCATCGGCGACATCGTCGGCCAGCCGATGCTGGCGCACAAGGCCGTGCATGAAGCGCACGTGGCGGCCGAGGCCGCGCACGGTGAAGCGGCATTCTTCGACGCACGCCAGATTCCGTCGGTCGCGTACACCGATCCGGAAGTGGCGTGGGCCGGMAAGACCGAGGAGCAGTGCAAGGCCGAAGGCATCAAGATCGGCAAGGCAGTGTTCCCGTGGGCCGCGTCMGGTCGCGCCATCGCCAACGGGCGCGACGAGGGCTTCACCAAGCTGCTGTTCGACGAAGCCACGCATCGCGTGATCGGCGGCGGCATCGTCGGCACGCACGCCGGCGACCTCATCAGCGAGGTGTGCCTGRCCATCGAGATGGGCTGCGAGCCCGCCGACATCGGCAAGACGATCCACCCGCACCCGACGCTGGGCGAATCCATCGGCATGGCCGCCGAGGTATTCGAGGGTCATTGCACCGACTTGCCGCCGGTGAAGAAGAAATAGGCTTGTCGGGCGTCCGAGTGAGCGCGATGCCGCACCACGGCAGCAGTGTTTATGCGCCCACCTGGAAGTCCGACCCACCAGACAGATCTGGCAAGGCCGCCACACCGGCCTTGCATCCCGCACCAAGCACACCTGATCCGACGCCCCGGCGGCGCCATGGAGACAATATGACMGACAACCTGCGCGAAGCCGCACTCGATTACCACCGCTACCCGACCCCCGGCAAGATTTCCGTGACGCCGACCAAGGCCATGGCCACGCAGCGCGACCTCGCCCTCGCCTACTCGCCGGGCGTCGCCGACGCCTGCATGGAGATCGTGCGCGATCCGGCCGAGGCGATGAACCTCACGTCGCGCGCCAACCTGGTCGCCGTGATTACCAACGGCACCGCGGTGCTGGGCCTGGGCAATATCGGGCCGCTGGCGGGCAAGCCGGTGATGGAGGGCAAGGGCTGCCTGTTCAAGAAGTTCGCCGGCATCGATGTATTCGACATCGAACTGGCGGAGGACGACCCGGATGCGCTGATCGATACCATCGCCCGCATGGAGCCGACCTTTGGCGGCATCAACCTGGAAGACATCAAGGCGCCCGAGTGCTTCTACATCGAGAAGAAGCTGCGCGAGCGCATGAAGATCCCGGTCTTCCATGACGACCAGCACGGCACCGCCATCGTGGCTGCCGCGGCCATCCTCAATGCGCTCAAGCACGTCGGCAAGGATATCTCCGAGGTCAAGCTGGTGGCTTCCGGCGCGGGCGCGGCGGCGCTGGCCTGCCTGGATCTGATCGTCAGCCTGGGCCTGCCGATCGGCAATGTGTTCGTCTCCGACAGCAACGGCGTGGTCTATCTTGGCCGCAAGGAGCAGATGGACCCGAACAAGGCACGCTACGCGCAGGACACCTCCGCGCGCACGCTGGCCGACATCATCGGCGGCGCGGATATCTTCCTGGGCCTGTCGGCTGGCGGCGTGCTCAAGCCCGAAATGGTCAAGGTGATGGCACGCGACCCGATCATCCTGGCCATGGCCAACCCCACGCCGGAGATCGCGCCGGAGGATGCGCTGGCGGTGCGCCCCGATGCCATCCTGGGCACCGGGCGCTCGGATTACCCGAACCAGGTCAACAACGTCCTGTGCTTCCCGTTTATCTTCCGCGGCGCGCTGGACGTGGGCGCCACCACCATCAACGAGGAAATGAAACTGGCCGCCGTGCGGGCCATCGCCGAACTCGCCCACGCGGAGATCCCTGAAGTGGTCGCCCAGGCATACGGCGCGGTGGGCCTGCGCTTCGGCGCCGAATACCTGATCCCCAAGCCGTTCGACCCGCGCCTGATCGAAGCGGTGGCGCMCGCCGTGGCCCGTGCCGCGATGGACAGCGGCGTGGCAACGCGCCCGATCGCCGACATGGAGGCGTATCGCCAGCGCCTTGGCCAGTTCGTCTACCAGTCGCGCAGCGCCATGGGGCCGGTGTTTGCCGCCGCCAAGCGCGCGCCMAAGCGGGTGATCTACGCCGAAGGCGAGGACGAGCGCGTGCTGCGCGCCGCCCAGGTGGTGATCGACGAGGGCATCGCGCGCCCGTTGCTGGTAGGCCGCCCCGATGCGATCGTCGAGCGCATTTCCCAATTCGGCCTGCGCCTGCGGCCCGGCGTGGATTGCGAGTGCGTGGATCCGCTGGACCCCGCCGTCTACCGCGACGCCGCCGAGGCGTACTACCAGCTGAGCTCCCGCGACGGCGTCTCGCGCGCGCTGGCACAGACGGAGGTGCGCAGCCGCGGCACGCTGCTGGGCGCCATGCTGGTGCGCCAGGGCCGGGCCGACGCCATGCTGTGCGGCACCGTTGGCCGCTTCCAGGACCATCTCGCCTACGTGCGGGACACCATCGGCCTCAAGTCCGGCAGCGAGACACTCGCGGCCATGCAGATGCTGATGCTGCCCGGTCGGCAGCTGTTTATCTGCGACACCCACGTCAACCTCGACCCGACGGCCCAGCAGATCGCMGACATCACCCTGCTGGCGGCCGAAGCGGTCCGGCGCTTCGGCATCACGCCCAGCGTGGCCCTGCTTTCCCACTCCAACTTCGGCGGCTCCACCGCGCCGGCGGCGGTGAAGATGCGCGAAGCGCTGGCACTGGTCAAGGCGCGCGAACCCTCGCTGGCCGTGGAAGGCGAGATGCGCGGCGATGCGGCGTTGTCCAGGCAGATCCTGGAGCACGAGTTCCCCGAATCCTGCCTGCCCACGGAAGCCAACGTGCTGGTGATGCCAAACGTGGATGCCGCMAACATCTCGTACAACCTGATGCGCATCGCCGCGGGCGGCGGCATCACGGTGGGAGGCATCCTGCTCGGCGCCGCGCGCCCGGTGCACATCCTGACGTCCTCGTCCACGGTCCGCCGCATCGTCAACATGAGCGCCGTGGCAACGGTCGACGCCAACGCGCAGCGCGCAACGGCCTGGGCGCTCGATTGAGCGGCCCTCCCCCCGGCGCCGGCGACAAGTAAAACCACAAAGGAGACACCCATGGACAATCAGAGTCACCCCAAGCCGTTTTACCGATCCCTGTACTTCCAGGTCATCACCGCGATCGTTATCGGCGTGATCCTGGGGCACTTCTATCCGCAGGCCGGCGCGGCGATGAAACCGTTGGGAGACGGCTTCATCAAGMTGATCAAGATGATCATCGCGCCGATCATCTTCTGCACCGTGGTGGTAGGCATCGCCGGCATGGAGGACATGAAGAAGGTCGGCAAGACCGGCGGGCTGGCGCTGCTGTACTTCGAGGTGGTGAGCGGCATTGCGCTGGTCGTCGGCCTGGTGATCATCAATATCGTCAGGCCCGGGGCGGGCATGAATGTCGACGTGAGCACGCTYGATACCAAGAGCATTGCCGCCTACACCGAGCCGGGCAAGATGCAGGGCACGGTGGATTTCCTGCTGCATGTGATCCCCAATACCGTGGTGGACGCCTTTGCCAAGGGCGAGATCCTGCAGGTGCTGCTGTTCGCCGTGATGTTTGGTTTCGCCCTGCATAAGTTTGGCGGGCGCGGCACGCTGGTGTTCGATTTCATCGAGAAGTTCTCGCATGTGCTGTTCACCATCGTCGGCTACATCATGAAGGTGGCCCCCATCGGCGCATTCGGGGCGATGGCGTTCACCATCGGGAAATACGGCGTGGGCTCGCTGCTGCAGCTTGGCCAGCTGATGGCGACGTTCTACGCGACCTGCCTGTTCTTCATCTTTGTCGTGCTTGGCGGCATCGCGCGCGCGCATGGGTTCTCGATCTGGAAGTTCATCAAGTACATCAAGGAGGAACTGCTGATCGTGCTGKGCACGTCGTCGTCCGAGTCGGTGCTGCCGCGGATGATGGCCAAGCTGGAGAACCTGGGCGCGCGCAAGTCCGTCGTGGGGCTGGTGATCCCTACCGGCTACTCGTTCAACCTGGATGGCACGTCCATCTACCTGACCATGGCGGCCGTGTTCATCGCCCAGGCGACCAACACCGACATGAGCCTGACGCAGCAACTCACGCTGCTGGCCGTGCTGCTCCTCACCTCCAAGGGCGCCGCCGGCGTCACCGGCAGCGGCTTCATCGTGCTGGCGGCCACGCTGTCGGCGGTGGGGCATGTGCCGGTGGCTGGCCTGGCCCTGATCCTGGGCATCGACCGCTTCATGTCGGAGGCGCGCGCCCTGACCAACCTCATCGGCAACGGCGTGGCCACGGTGGTGGTCGCCAAATGGACCGGCGACCTGGATGTTGCGCGTATGCACCGCCGGCTGGACAACGAATCGGATGCCGAGGCCGACGAGCCGGAAGCGGTGCTGGATCCGCTGGTTGCCCGCATGCCGGCCCCCGGCACCACCCTGACCCGGTGAACGGCAGGCCACGATGAAACCCTCCACMTATCGTCCCGGTGCTTCCCTGAAGGCACCGCATCGCATCGTCATCGTCGGCGGCGGCGCGGGCGGGCTTGAACTCGCCACCCGGCTGGGCGACACCCTCGGCCGGCGCGGGCAAGCCGAAGTCACGCTCATCGAGAAGACCCGCACCCACGTGTGGAAGCCCAAGCTGCACGAGATCGCCGCCGGCAGCATGGACATGAGCGCCCACGAGGTGGGCTATCTCGCGCAATCGCACTGGCACCACTTCCGCTACCGCGTCGGCGAAATGGTAGGCCTGGACCGGGAGCGCCGGGAGGTGCTGGTGGCGCCTTATGTAGACGACGAAGGCGCGCAGATCACGCCGCTGCGCACCTTTGGCTACGACACCCTGGTCATCGCGGTGGGCAGCCAGAGCAATGACTTCGGCACGCCGGGCGTCTACGAGCACGCCATGCGCCTGGAGTCCGCCGCGGACGCGCTGCGCTTTCACTCGCGCATGGTCAACGCCTGCATCCGCGCCCATGCGCAGACCGCGCCCCTGCTGGCCCAGCAGCTGCACGTAGCCATCATCGGCGCCGGCGCCACGGGCGTGGAACTGGCGGCCGAGCTGCACCGCACCACCCGCGAGGTGGTGGCCTTCGGCCTGGACCGTGTCGACGCCGACAAGGACATCCGGGTCACGCTGATCGAAGCCGCGCCGCGCGTGCTGCCGGCGCTGCCGCCGCGCTTGTCCAGCGCCACGGAGGGCCTGCTGCGCAAGCTCGGCGTGGAAGTGCTCACCGACGCCAAGGTGGCCGAGGTGCTGCCCGGTGGCGTGCAGCTGGGCGATGGCCGGCTGCTGCCGGCRGAGCTGGTGGTATGGGCGGCGGGCGTGAAGGCGCCCGACTTCCTCAAGGATCTTGCCGGCCTTGAAACCAACCGGATCAACCAGCTGGTGGTGCACCCCACGCTGCAGACCAGCCGCGACGAGAACATCTTCGCGATTGGCGACTGCGCGGCGTGCGCATGGCCCGAGGCCAACCAGGGCAAGGGCGGCTTCGTGCCGCCGCGCGCCCAGGCCGCGCACCAGCAGGCTTCGCACATGGCCAGGCAGGTCCGCGCCCGCATGGCGGGCAAGGCGCTGGCCAACTATCGCTACCGCGATTTCGGCTCGCTGGTATCGCTGGGCGAGTTCAGCACCGTGGGCAACATGATGGGCGGCCTGATCGGCGGGAGCCTGATGGTGGAGGGATTGTTCGCCCGGATGATGTACCTGTCGCTCTACAAGATGCATGAACTGGCATTGCACGGCTTTGCCAAGGTCGCCCTCGACACGCTGGCGCGCTCCATCGTCAGGCGCACCGAGCCGCATGTGAAGCTGCACTGAGCCCCGTGCCGCCGTCCCGCACACGCACACGCACAAGCACAAGCACACGCACAAGCAACCGCACTCTTCCGGACCCCATGACCAATCCCACCTCCGATCCCTCCCGCTGGATTGCCGAGCTCTTCAGCGCGCAACAGACCATGCTGCGCGCGTTCGGCGCCGCACCCGGAGAGGCGCCGCAAGACGCCGACGCCACGCCCGCGCCGGTCTCCATGCTGGCGGCGGCGCGCGCGCTCGCCGCCTGGCCGGAACAGGCCCTCAGGCAAATGAGCGCGCTCTGGCCGGCGGGCGAGCCCGCCGGCAGCCCGGACCGCCGCTTTGCCGCACAAGCCTGGCGCGACGACCCGCGCTTTGCGCTGGCGGTGCGCCATTACCAGAGCTACGCCACGCTGCTGCAAGGCGCGATCGAGCAAGCGCCGGCCGATGCGCAGACMAAAGGCCAGTGGCAATTTGCGCTGCGCCAGGTGCTGGATGCGCTCAGCCCGGCCAATTGCCTGGCCACCAACCCCGAGGCGCTGCAGCTGGCGGTGGACTCCGGCGGCGCCAGCTTGGTGGAAGGCATGCGCCTGTTCCTGCAGGACCTGGCCAAGGGACGCGTCTCGATGACCGATGAGCAGAGCTTCGAGGTCGGGCGCAACGTGGCCACCACGCCGGGCGCGGTGGTGTATGAGAACGAGCTGATGCAGCTCATCCAGTACGCGCCGGGCGCGGGCAARGTCCATCAGCGCCCGTTGCTGATCGTGCCGCCCTGCATCAACAAGTTCTACATCCTCGACCTGCAGCCCGAGAACTCATTCGTCGCCCATGCGGTGGCGCAAGGGCATACGGTCTTMCTGGTGTCCTGGCGCAACGTGGAGCAAGCGCAGGGACACCTGACCTGGGACGACTACCTTGAACAAGGCGTGCTGCGCCCCATCGATGTGGCGCAGGAGATCAGCGGCGCCGACCGCGTCAACACCCTGGGCTTCTGCGTCGGCGGCACGCTGCTGGCCTGCGCGCTGGCCGTGGCCGCCGCGCGCGGCCAGGACAAGGTTGCCAGCGTCACGCTGCTCACCACGATGCTGGACTTCGTTGATACCGGCGAGATCGGCCTGCTGGTCAACGAAGCCATGGTCGCGATGCGGGAGGCCACGATCGGCCGCGGCGGGCTGCTGCGCGGCCGCGAGCTGGCCCATGTGTTCGCCGCGCTGCGCGCCAACGACCTGATCTGGCCCTATGCGGTCAACAGCTACCTGAAGGGCAGCGCGCCGCCGGCGTTCGACCTGCTGTCCTGGAACTGCGACGACACCAACCTGCCGGGGCCGATGTACTGCTGGTACCTGCGCAACGCTTACCTGGAGAACCGCCTGCGCGTGCCGGGCGGCACCGTGCAATGCGGGGAGCCGGTGGACTTTGCCCGGGTCCGGGTGCCCGCTTTCCTCTATGCCTCGCAGGACGACCACATCGTGCCGTGGGGCAGCGCCTATGCCACCACGCGCCTGTTGGGCGGCCCGACGACCTTCGTGCTGGGCGCCAGCGGCCACATCGCCGGCGTGATCAACCCGCCGGCCAAAGGCAAGCGCCACCACTGGACCGGCCCGCTCCAGGGCGATCCGCAACGCTGGCTTGACGGCGCCGAGCGCGCCGAAGGCAGCTGGTGGCCGGCCTGGACCCGCTGGCTGGCGCAACACGCCGGCGCGCGCACCGCTACGCGCCGGTCGCTCGGCAACGCCGCCTACCCCGTGATCKAGCCCGCACCCGGGCGCTACGTCAAGGCGAAGGCCGGCTAGCTATCCGCAGTCTGGCCTGCCAATCCCCTATCCACCCTACCCCCGATTCACCMAGGAGAGTCACATGGAAGATGTTGTTATCGTCGCCGCAGCCAGAACCGCCGTCGGCAAGTTCGGCGGCTCGCTGGCCAAGGTGCCGGCCCCCGAACTCGGCGCCACGGTCATCAAGGCCTTGCTCGAGCGCAGCGGCCTGAAGCCGGAAATGGTCGACGAGGTGCTGCTGGGCCAGGTGCTGACCGCGGGCAGCGGGCAGAACCCCGCGCGCCAGGCCGCCCTCAAGGCGGGCCTGCCGAACACCGTGCCCGCCATGACCATCGGCAAGGTCTGCGGCTCCGGCCTGAAGGCCGTGCACCTGGCGGCCCAGGCCATCAAGTGCGGCGATTCGGATATCGTCATCGCCGGCGGCCAGGAGAACATGAGCGCATCGCCGCACGTGCTGGCGGGATCGCGCGACGGCCAGCGCATGGGCGACTGGAAGCTCACCGACACGATGATCGTCGACGGCCTGTGGGACGCCTTCAACCAGTACCACATGGGCACCACCGCCGAGAACGTCGCCAAGGCGTACAACATCTCGCGCGAGCAGCAGGACGCGTTCGCGGCCGCGTCGCAGCAGAAGGCCGAACAGGCGCAGAAGACCGGCCGCTTCAAGGACGAGATCGTGCCGGTCTCGATCGTCTCGAAGAAAGGCACCGTGATCTTCGATACCGACGAGTTCATCAAGCACGGCACCACCGCCGATGCCCTGGCGGGCCTGCGGCCGGCCTTCGACAAAGCCGGCTCCGTCACCGCCGGCAATGCCTCCGGCCTGAACGACGGCGCCGCGGCGGTCCTGATGATGTCGGCCAGCAAGGCGCGCGAACTGGGACTCAAGCCCCTGGCCCGCATCGCCTCCTATGCCTCGGCCGGGCTCGACCCGACCATCATGGGCATGGGCCCGGTCCCGGCCTCGCAGCGTTGCCTGCAAAAGGCCGGCTGGAGCATCAACGACCTGGACCTGATGGAGATCAACGAGGCCTTCGCCGCCCAGGCGTGCGCGGTCAACCAGGAGATGGACTGGGACGMCAGCAAGATCAACGTCAATGGCGGCGCCATCGCCATCGGGCATCCCATCGGGGCATCGGGCTGCCGCATCCTGGTCACCCTGCTGCACGAGATGGCCCGGCGCGACGCCCGGCGCGGCCTGGCGTCGCTATGCATCGGCGGCGGCATGGGCGTGGCGCTGGCTGTCGAGCGCTAAGACAGCATTCATTACACAAGGAGAAAACGATGAGCAAGCAACGCGTAGTACTGGTCACGGGCGGCATGGGCGGCCTGGGTGAAACCATTTCCACCAAGATGGCCGATGCCGGCTACCGGGTGGCGGTCACCTATTCGCCGGGCAACACCACCCATGGCGAATGGGTCCAGCAGATGAAGGCGCGCGGCTACGACATCCTCGCCGTGCCCTGCGACGTGGCGGACCTCGATTCGTGCGCGAAGGCGGTGGCGGCCGTGATGGAAGTCGCCGGCCCGGTCGACGTGCTGGTCAACAACGCCGGCATCACGCGCGACATGACCTTCAAGAAGATGGACAAGGTGAACTGGGACACGGTGCTGCGCACCAACCTGGACAGCCTGTTCAACATGACCAAGCAGGTCGCCGACGGCATGGTGGAGCGCGGCTGGGGCCGCATCGTCAATGTCTCGTCGGTCAACGGCTCGAAGGGCGCGTTCGGCCAGACCAACTACTCGGCAGCCAAGGCTGGCGTGCACGGCTTCACCAAGGCGCTGGCGCTGGAAGTCGCCAGGAAAGGCGTCACGGTAAACACCATCTCGCCCGGCTACATCGGCACCAAGATGGTCACCGCCATTCCCGAGGAGATCCTGAACACCAAGATTCTGCCGCAGATCCCGGTAGGCCGGCTGGGCAAGCCGGAAGAAGTGGCGGGCCTGATCATCTACCTGGCCTCCGAGGAAGCCGCCTTCGTGACCGGCGCCAACATCGCCATCAACGGCGGCCAGCATATGCAGTGACGTCTGGCAGTGGCGGCCGGCGCACGGCCGCCGCATGGCCACCGCATGGCCACCGCATGGCAACAGAACAACTACGCAAGGCAGCAACCGGAGACCACATGAAATCCATGGGCATCGATCGCGACGCGCTGATTCAGCAGTTCACGCAAGCGTCGGAGAAGCAAGGCGAATCCCTGCAGCAAGCGGTCCAGCAAGCGACGCTCAAGGCATTGCAAAGCCGGGAACTGACGCTCAAGAGCATCAAGGACACGCTGAAGATGGTCACCCAGGCGGCCTCCTCCGGGGCGGCCAGCAGCGGGCTCGCGGGAGCAGGGCTCGAGCCGATGCTGTCGCAGGTGGCGCAGGGCATGGACGCCGCGCTGGTGCAGGCGGTGGAGGCAAATCGCCGGGCGTTGCAGCAGATCGTCGACCAGGGCGCGCAATTGCGTGAAACGCACCTCAAGAAGGCCGTGGCCKACATCGAGAAGATGGAGGACGCGCTGTTCAGTACGGTGGCCAAATCCATCGGCGAGTTGCCGCAGGCCGTGCAGGGGCCGTGGTCGACGGTGCTGGACGGCATGAAGCTCAAGGGCACGGCCACCGGGGCCAGCGCGACGGCGGTGGTCGAGCAGCTGGCCACCCAGGCGCGCGAGTTCACGCGCGAGGGACGGGCCTTTGCGCAAAACAGCACCGAGGCCTGGCTCGAGCACTACGCCACGCTGGTCAGCGGCGTGCTGATCGGCATGTCGAATGGCTTGAGCGGCGAAGGCAAGCGCTGATCTCGTTCAAGCCACACCGCGGCCCGGCAATCTGCGTTGCCGCACGCCCCTCTCCCGCAAGCGGGAGAGGGGCGCATACCAGCCGCCCCCGCGGCGCCCATCCATAACCCACGGCGGAGGCCCGGATAGATGGATCCCATCCTGCTGGCGCGCATGCAGTTCGCTGCCAACATCACTTTCCATATCCTGTTCCCGACCATCAGCATCGGCCTGGGATGGTTGCTGCTGTTCTTTCGCTGGCGCTACCTGGCGGCCGACTCGCCACAGGTCCGCCATGCATGGCTGAATGCCTACCGGTTCTGGACCAAGGTGTTCGCGCTGACGTTCGCGCTTGGCGTGGTCAGCGGCATCACCATGAGCTTCCAGTTCGGCACCAACTGGCCGGGCTTCATGGAAACGGTCGGCAATATTGCCGGGCCCCTGCTCGCCTATGAGGTCCTGACCGCATTCTTTCTCGAAGCCGGCTTTCTCGGCGTGATGCTGTTCGGCCACGGCAAGGTAAGCGAACGGGTGCACCTGATGTCGACCTTCTTCGTCGCCTTCGGCACCACGCTCAGCGCCTTCTGGATCCTGGCGCTGAACTCCTGGATGCAGACGCCACAGGGCTACGAGATCATCAATGGTGAGTTCCACGTGCAGAGCTGGGTGGCCGTGGTCTTCAACCCCTCCTTCCCCTACCGCTTCTGCCATATGCTGCTGGCCTCGGCGCTGACCTGCGCCTTCCTGCTCGCCGGGCTGAGCGCGTGGCAGCTGCTCAAAGGCACGGCGCAGCTGTCCGCGCCCAAGGTGCTGCGGGTCGGGCTGACCCTTGCCGCGGCCGCGATCCCGCTGCAGATCGTGGTCGGCGACATGCACGGCCTGAACACGCTCGAGCACCAGCCGCAGAAGATTGCCGCCATGGAGGGCGTATGGGAGACGGAGCGCGGCGCGCCCTTGCTGCTCTTCGCCATTCCCGACGCAGGCGCTCGCACCAATCGCGCGGCCATCGGCATCCCCCATCTCGCCAGCCTGATCCTGACCCACCGCTCCGATGGCGAGATCCGCGGGCTGAACACGTTCGGCGATGCGCATCCGCCGGTCCTGCCGCTGTTTTTCGCCTTTCGCGTGATGGTGGGCATGGGCGTGCTGATGCTGGCGGCCAGCTGGCTGGGCTGGTGGTGGTACCGCCGCGCCGGCTGGCAGCCGCAGCGGCTGCCGCGCGCGCTCCTGTGGGGACTCGCGGGCATGACCTTCTCCGGCTGGATCGCCACGGTGGCCGGCTGGTACGTMACCGAGATCGGGCGCCAGCCCTTTATCGTCTACGGCCTGCTGCGCACCGCCGATGTGGCCTCCAGCGTGCCGGCGCCCCATATCGCGCTCACGCTGGCGCTGTTCGTCACGGTGTACCTCGCGCTGATCGTCGCCTATGTCAGCGTGTTGAAGTACCTGGCGGAGAAGCCGGAGGCGCCGCCCGGGGACGAKCCCGCCGGACAAATCACCACTGCGCCCGGCGCCGTCGCCACGCACGCCTTGCCAATMGGGAGCCAGCCATGACCTGGATGCGTTTTGACGATGCCCTGCCCGTGATCTTCATGGCGCTGATKGGCGTGGCCATGCTGGTCTACGTGATCAGCGACGGCTATGACCTGGGCGTCGGCATGCTGATGCACCGGGCCACCCCGGCCGAGAAAGACGTCATGGTGGCATCGATCGGCCCGTTCTGGGATGCCAACGAAACCTGGCTGGTGCTCGGCATCGGCATCCTCMTCGTGGCTTTCCCTAGGGCGCACGGATTGATATTGACCGAGCTCTACCTGCCTGTCACGCTGATGCTGGTGGGACTGATCCTGCGCGGCGTGGCGTTCGACTTCCGGGTGAAGGTGAAGAGCGCGCACAAGCCGATATGGGATCGCCTCTTCTTCGCCGGCTCGACGATCGCGTCGGTCTCGCAAGGTTGGATGCTGGGACGTTACATCAGTGGCTTCGGTACCGGTTGGAACTATCCCCTGTTCGCTGCGGCCATCGCCGTGGCGTTGCCAATGGCTTATGTGCTGCTCGGCGCGTGCTGGCTCATCATGAAGACCGAGGGCGAACTCCAGCAGCGCGCGGTGCACTGGGCCAGGATCGCGTGGGCACCGATGGTATGCGGGCTGGCATTGATCTCGATTGCCACGCCCTGGATCAGCCCGGTGGTGCGCGAGCGCTGGTTCGTGCTGCCGCAGATCGTCGCCCTCGCCTCCATCCCGCTGGTGACCGGCCTCGCGCTCGTGGCCCTGCGCATGCTGCTGAACACCCGCGTGGTGCGCGGGCCGGTGAGCTGGCTGCCCTTCGTGCTGCTGATCGGAGTCTTTGTGCTCAGCTTCCTCGGGCTGGCCTACAGCATCTTTCCGTTTGTCGTGATCCACCGCCTGACCATCTGGCAGGCCGCCAGCAGCCCGGAGGCCTTGAAGGTGATCCTGGTGGGCGTGTGCATCTCGGTGCCGGCCATCGCCGGCTATACGGTGTTCTCGTACCGGGTATTCCGTGGCAAGACCGGCGAGCTCCGCTATGCCTAGCTGGCCCCGGAACATGCTGCGGCGCGACACGACGCACATCCCCGCCGACGGCTGCGCGGGTTTCGCGCAGCCGTGCTCCGGGAGTACACTGCATTCACTCGACCTGTGCCTGGACGAGCACAGGTCTCGCTTCCATCACTGGTATCCGCACGACAAGTCCTGCCTCGCCGAGGACCGCGGAGAAAGGGCTCGCGACATGAATCTMGGCCGTATGCGCATGGGAATCTGGTGCGGTATGGCATTGGTAGCGATCGCGCTGGCCACGTGGCTGGCCTATGCCATGGCGTTGCGCGCCGGGCTCGATCAGCTGCGGGTTGCCGCCCAGCATCGCCTCGATGTCGTGTCCGCGCGGCTTGACGGCGAGTTGTCCCGGTTCGACTACCTGCCATCGTTGCTCGAATCCACCACGGATGTCTTCGCGTTGCTCAGCCGGCCCGATGACGTGGCGCTCAAGCAGCAGGTCAGCCGTTACCTGCACGGCATCACCGCAACCGCCGGCGCCGACAACCTGTACGTCACCCAGCGCTCCGGCCTGACCCTGGCAGCGGCCGACTGGKACCAGCCGGGCACCCCGGTGGGCGCCGATCTCTCGTTCCGGCCGTATATGCGCGATGCGCTCGAGCACGGCCGGGGCCGCTTCTACGGCGTAGGGTTTACCTCCGGGCGGCCCGGCTATTACCTCGCCTACGCGCTACAGCAAGGCGGCGCGCAGCGCGGCGTGGCTACCGTCAAGGTCAACCTCGACGCGGTGGAACGCAACTGGGTCCAGATCCCGGGCAAGGTGCTGGTGGTCGACGCCCGCGATGTGGTCATCCTGGCGTCGCTCGCGCCGTGGCGGCTGCGCCCGCTGGCGCCGCTGACGCAAGCGATGCTGGCCGAGGCCGGCCTGGCGCGCACCTACGGCAAGTCCGACCTGATGCCGCTGGACTGGCAGGTACGCGCCAGGCTGGACGCCCACACCACGCGCGTGCGCCTCGATGGCATGGATTACCTGGCCTCGGAGCGCACGGTCAACCACGGCCTCTGGCGCATCATGCTGCTCGATGACGAACTGCCGGCGCGCAACCTGGCCCGCAACGCCGCCATCGGCGCCCTGCTGGCCTGCATGGTGATACTGCTGCTGGCGCTGGTGATTGCACTGCGCCTGCGCGCCGGGCAACAACAAGCCGCGGCGCAACGCGCGCTGCGCGCCGCGCACGATGGCCTGGAGGCCAAGGTGCTGGAGCGCACGGCCGAGCTGCGCGCGCTGCAGAACGACCTGGTCCATGCCGGCAAGCTGGCCGCGCTCGGGCAGATGTCCGCCGGCGTGGTGCACGAGCTCAACCAGCCGCTGGCGGCCATGCGCACGCTGTCGGACAACGCCGAGGTGCTGCTGGAAAAGGGCCGGCTCAAGGATGTGGCGGGCAATCTCCAGCGCATCGCCAAGCTGATCGACCGCCTTGGCCGCCTGACGCAGCAGCTCAAGGTCTTTGCCTTCAAGTCCCAGGACGCGGTGCAGCCGGTGCTGGTACGCCAGGCGGTGCAGGACGCACTGCTGCTCGTCAGCACCCGGATGCGCGAGCGCGATATCACGGTCAGCGTGGCGATCGACCCCGCCGACATCAGCGTCCTGGCCGACGAGATCCGCATCGAGCAGGTGATGGTCAACCTGCTGGGCAATGCCGCCGATGCCTTGTCGGGCGCGCCGGTGCKGGAGCTGGAGATCCACGCGGCCCGGCAAGAGCACCTCTGCATCGTCACCATMCGCGACACAGGCCCCGGCATCCATCCCGACGTGCTGCCCCGCCTGTTCGACCCATTCATTACAACCAAGCCGGCGGGCAAGGGCCTGGGCCTTGGCCTGATGATCTCGGCGCATATCGTGCGCGAGTTCGGCGGCCGCCTGTACGCCCGCAACCTGGCGCCCGCCGGTGCCGAGTTCGTGGTCGAGCTGCCGCTGGCGCCGTCGCATGAGAGAGAATCCAATGACTGACACCCATCCCATCCGCGTGGTTTTTGTCGAGGACGAGGAGGATGTGCTGGTGGGCAGCTCGCAGGCCCTCGAACTGGCGGGCTTCGCCGTGGACGGCTTTGCCTCGGTGGAGCAGGCGCGCAGCAGCATCGGTATCGGCGAGCCGGTGGTGGTGGTCTGCGATGTCAAGCTGCCGGGCATGAACGGCGTGGCCTGGCTCAACGAGATCCGGCACATCGACCCCGACCTGCCCGTGATCCTGATGACCGGCCACGGCGACATCACCATGGCGGTGCAGGCCATGCGCGAGGGCGCGTACGACTTCATCGAAAAGCCGTGTTCCTCCGAGCGGCTGGTCTCCGTGGTCAGGCGTGCCGCCGACCGGCGCAAGCTCAGCCTGGAAGTGCTGGGCCTGCGCGAGCAACTGGAAAGCTGGCACGGGATCCAGGCCTGCCTGATCGGCCGCTCCGCGCAGATGGAACGGGTGCGCCGCGCCGTGCGCGCGCTGGCCGATGCGCCGGCGGACGTGGTGATCTATGGCGAGACGGGCACGGGCAAGGACCTGGTGGCGCGCTGCCTGCACGACCACAGCGCGCGCCGCAGCGGCAACTTTGTGCCGCTGAACTGCGGCGGCCTGCCCGAAGCCCTGGCCGAGAGCGAGCTGTTCGGGCATGAGGTGGGCTCTTTCACCGGCGCCACGCGGCGGCGCTGCGGCAAGTTCGAGCATGCGCAGGGCGGCACCCTGTTCCTCGACGAAATCGAGAGCATGCCGATGTCGGTGCAAGTCAAGTTCCTGCGCGCGCTGCAGGAGCGCTCCATCGAACGGGTGGGATCGAACGAATCCATCGCGGTGGATTGCCGGGTCATTGCCGCCAGCAAGGAAGACCTGAAACTGCTCAGCGAGCAAAGGAAGTTCCGTGCMGACCTGTACTACCGCATTGGCGTGGCCTTTATCGACCTGCCGCCACTGCGCGAGCGCCGCGAAGATATCCCGCTGCTGTTCGAGCATCTCATCCTGCAGGCCGCCACCCGCTTCAACCGGCCGGCGCCGCTGCTCGGGAACGCGCAGTTCGAGCTGCTGCTGTCCCATTCCTGGCCGGGCAATGTGCGGGAACTGCGCAATGTGGCCGACCGTTTCGTGCTCGGGCTGCTGTCCGATGATTTCGAGCTGCACCGCAGCCACGCCGGCCACGGCAACAGCCTGCCCGAACAGCTTGAGCAGTTTGAACGGGTCGTTGTGATGGAGGAGCTCAAGCGCAACAACTGCGATGTGGCGGCTACCGCTAGGGCGCTCTCCATCCCCAAGCAAACGCTGTACTCCAAGCTGCGCCGCCTGCAGATCGCCTATGACAAGGTGCAGGCCKAGGAGTGATCCACGCTTGAACCTCAATCCCCCCGGTAGCGCGGGGGACGCCCCCATTTTCCAGACTTACAGGCATTCCCCATGCTTTACCAATTCCACGAACTCAAGAGCGCCATGCTGTTGCCGCTCACCGCGCTGGCGCAGGCAACGTCGCGCACTTTCACCAATCCGCTCAGCCCGTTGTCCATGATGCCGGGCGCCAACCGGATGGCCGCCGGCTACGAACTGCTCTACCGCCTGGGCAAGGACTACAAGAAGCCGCCCTTCGACATCAAGTCGGTGCGGTGCCACGGCCGGGACATTCCCATCGTGGAACAGACCATTGTGGAGAAGCCCTTCTGCAAGCTGCTGCGCTTCAAGCGCTATGCCGACGATCCGCAGGTCATCCAGTTGCTGAAGGACGAGCCGGTGGTGCTGGTGTGCGCCCCGCTGTCCGGCCACCACGCAACCCTGCTGCGCGATACGGTGCGAACGCTGCTGCAGCACCACAAGGTCTACGTGACCGACTGGATCGATGCCCGCATGGTGCCCGCGGAGGACGGCCCGTTCCACCTGACCGACTACGTACACTACATCCAGGACTTCATCCGCCAGATCGGCGCGGAAAACCTGCATGTCATCTCCGTGTGCCAGCCGGCCGTGCCTGTGCTTGCCGCCATCTCCCTGCTGGCTTMCGCCGGCGAGGCCACGCCGCGGACCATGACCATGATGGGCGGCCCGATCGATGCGCGCCGCAGCCCCACTGCCGTGAACGCGCTGGCCACCGACAAGTCCTTCGAGTGGTTCGAGAACAACGTGATCCATGCCGTGCCGGCCAACTACCCGGGCCACGGCCGCAAAGTCTACCCGGGCTTCCTGCAGCACGCCGGCTTTGTGGCGACCAACCCGGATCGCCACCTCTCATCGCACTACGACTACTACCAGAACCTGGTCGATGGCGACCTGGACGACGCCGAGGCCCATGTGCGCTTCTACGACGAGTACAACGCCGTGCTCGACATGGCCGCCGAGTATTACCTGGATACGATCCGCGATGTGTTCCAGGAATTCCGGCTGGCCAGCGGCACCTGGGAGATCGGCKGCAAGCCGGTACGGCCGCAGGACATCACGGGCGCGGCGCTGCTGACCATCGAGGGCGAACTGGACGACATCACGGGAGCGGGCCAGACCGCGGCGGCGCACGATCTTTGCTCGGGCATTCCCCGCGCGCGCAAGCAGCATGTGACAGCGCAGGGCTGCGGGCACTACGGCATTTTCTCCGGCCGACGCTGGCGCGAGGAAATCTATCCGCAACTGCGCGCGTTCATCGCCAGCCATCGCTGAGCGTTGCGGGCGCCCGCGGCCAGGCCGGAGGCGCTGAGGATGAATTCCGCAGACGCCGCCGCCGAATCGCGGCGGCGGCAGAGCAAGCCTGACCGAAGCAGCCGGCCGATCTGCCACTGATGGACATACAGCGCGCCGGCAGGCATTTCCGGCGCCTCCAGAAACGCGCCCTGGAGCGGCTCGCCCCAGGGATTGCACGCGACGCGCAGGCGCGCTCCCGCGGCCATCCGGCATAGCAGCTCGATCTGTTTCATGATTCGCCTTCCGGCTGCGCCAAAGCGCGCAGCCACGCCGACCCGACCGCTAGTCCCTTGGTCTGACTGGTCCCTTATTCCGACTGGTCCGGAATGGCCCGTATCAGCTCATCGAGCTGCGCGCTCATGGGCAAGCCGAGCCGCTCGCCGGTGGGCAGCTTGTTCATGAACCATTGCTTGTACGTGCGGTCCAGTTCCCCGGACACGGCCATCTCGCGCACGGCCTTGTCCACCATGGCGGCAAACTGCGGATCACCCTTGCGGAACAAGATCCCGTAGGGATCGTAGGAGAGGAAATCGCCGACAATCTGGAACTTGCCGCCAGCGCCGCCGCTACGCAGAAAACCGTACAGCAGCACATCGTCGCCCGCATAGGCGTCCGCGCCACCGTGCTGCAAAACCTGGAACGCATCGGCATGGTCCCGCGCCTTGATGACGTTCAGCTGCAKGCCGAAGCGAGCCGAGAGCCGCTCGAGCGCCTCCACATTCGTGGTGCCGCCGGTCGCGACTACGGTCTTCCCCTTCAGGTCCCTGAACGACTTGACCGGCGATCCCTTCGGCACCATCAGCTTGGTCCCGGCCACGAAGATCACCGGTGAGAACGACACGCGCTTCAGGCGCTCGACGTTCCTGGTGGTCGAGCCGCATTCCAGGTCGACCTTGCCGGACGTGACCGCATCGAAGCGGTTGTCCGAGGTGACCGGCGCCCATTGAATGCTGACCTCGCGGCCCACCTCCACCGCCGCCGCGTCCACGATCGCGCGGCAGATATCGATGGAATAGCCGACCGGCTTGCCAAGCCTGTCCAGGTACGAGAATGGCAAGGACGACTCGCGATAGCCGATGGTCAGGGTGCCGCTTTCCTTCGCCTTCTTCAGCGTGCCGGCCAGTTCCCCCGCCGGTTGCGCCGACGCCGCGCCGGCAGCCAGTGCCGCGCACAGCGCAACCGCCGMCCACGTCGCGATTCGCCGGCACCTGCGGCTGCCGCGCCCGCCGCCCACCCGTGTTCCATTTGAAAGCATTTGATTTGCACTCCTGCAGTGATCGTTCGCACAATGCCCGGCACACCACGCGCAAGGCCGCCTGCGAGGCGCCCCCGCGCAGGCTGGTCAGGCCTGGACCACGCCCGGCTTGCCKAGCGGGGCGCGCGCGTCGGATGCCGCGCTGTCGCCCTCACCGTCCAGATCCKACTCGCTCGCCAGCTGGCCCTCCCATTTCGCCACCACCGCGGCGGCAATCGAGTTGCCTACCGCATTGGTCGCCGAACGGCCCATGTCCAGGAACTGGTCGACCCCCATGATCAGCAGCAAACCGGCTTCCGGAATGCCGAACTGGTTCAGCGTGGCGGCAATCACCACCAGCGATGCGCGCGGCACCCCGGCCATCCCCTTGGAGGTCAGCATGAGCAGCAGCAACATGGTGATCTGGGTCCCGATCGGCAGATGGATATCGTAGGCCTGGGCGATGAACAGCACGGCGAACGTGCAGTACATCATGGTGCCGTCGAGGTTGAAGGAGTACCCCATCGGCAGCACAAAGCTGGAGATCCTGCGGCTGACGCCGAACCGGTCCAGCGCGGTAAGCATCTTCKGATAGGCGGCCTCCGAGCTGGCGGTGGAGAACGAGAGAAGGAAGGGTTCGCGAATCAGCCGGATCAGCGTGAATACCCGCTTGCCGAGKAAGAAGAAGCCGGCCAGGACCAGCAGGCCCCACAGCACCGCCAGGCCAAGATAGAAGCTACCCATGAACTTGGCGAAGGTGACGAGGATGCCCAGCCCCTGCGTGGTCACGGTGGAGGCAATGGCCGCAAACACCGCCACGGGCGCCATCCACATGACGGCGCCGGTGATCTTGAGCATCGTCTGCGCGAGATCATCGATGACGCCTGCCAGCCGCTTGCCGGTCTCCCCCAGCGTGGACAGCGCGGTACCGAAGAAGATCGAGAACACCACGATCTGCAGGATCTCATTGGTGGCCATGGCCTCGGCCACGGACTTCGGCACCAGGTGCGTGATGAAGTCCTTGAGCGTAAAGGCATTGGTCTTCAGATTGGTGGCCGCGCCCACATCCGGCAATGGCAGGCCGATGTTATGGCCAKGCTGCAGGAAGGTGGCCAGAACGAGGCCAAGCGACAGCGAGATGAACGAAGCCACGATAAACCAGCCGAGCGCCTTCACGCCGACGCGGCCAACGGTACTCGCATCGCCCATGTGCGCGATGCCAACCACCAGCGTGGAGAACACGAGCGGTGCGATGATCATCTTGATCAGCCGCAGGAAGACGTCGGTGAAGATCGATATATAGCCGGCGATCTCCTTGGCCGTACCGGGATCCGGGAAGGCCTTGTTACAGCTATAGCCGACGATGATGCCGAGGATCATCGCAATGACGATGTAGGTGGTAATCGGGCGCTTTTTTTTCATKACTGCTCCTTGGATTCTTGCGAGCCTGCTTTTCCGGTGCGTCAGACTTTCATGTGGGTCGATGCATCGCCGGGCAAATTCCGGCGCTGCCGTAGCTTCCCTCTCCCGCATGGCGGGAGCGGGAGAGGGAGCGGGAGCAAACCAGCAGCGTTATGCTTCCGGCAACTCGCACCCGCATGCAGTGCCCACACTAAAGTCCAAAGCACCACGTTTTCCGAAGCCGCCAACCCCTGATATGTTCAGGCGAATTGGGTCGCCGCGGACCGGAACGGACCGCGTCCTCTTTGTATTCCAGCGGATCAGATGGTTAGCGTTCGGCCAATGGCCGCGCGGTATCTGGTATCTATATGCATGCCTTCCCCGATGACCGATGAGACTKGGAAACTMACTGAAAACTACCCACATCGTCGAGCATCCACCGGCGCGCCGGCGCCACCGCGTGCGGCAGCGCCGTGCTCTCCACGTCGAACTCGATCATTCGGGCGCCAGGCAGGAAATGGCTGCAGGACTGCCGCCAKACGGCATCTGGCCAGACCATCTCGACGGAGCCGTCATAGGGGTGATAGACAGCGCTGTACAACGTGCCGTGGCCACGCCCGTAGGAAGTCTGAAACAGTGGCGGGCGTAGCAGCGCGCGCAGGACAGCCTTGGCATCCTCGGCCTGCCGCACGGCAACCGCCAGCGTCTGCTCCCTGGCTTCGGCCAGGGTCGCATTGGCGTGCGCCGGCCACTCGACGCCATGCTGCAGGTTGCTCACCGCCTGCTTGCGCACCACCTCCAGCGGCCGGTCCGGCGTGACAAACACCGTTGCCCACTGTGCGCGGCGGTCAAGCAGGCTCACCGTGTAGCTCATATGCACCGGGATGCGCGCGAGCATTTCCACCGCCTGGTCGACGTTCTCCGCGAACTCCAGCACGTAGCGCAGGACCAGTGGAATGCCGAATCCATTGCCTACCGCCTTGCGGCCCCCGAACGACAGCGACGCGGCCAGGCCGCTCTCGTTGATGCCGTCAAGCGCGCCCCACAGGCAGTCGTTGACCGCCACCACCCGCTGGCCATGCCACCTGGAAGCCAGCCACACGCCCTCGAGCAAAGCCGGGGCGAAATCGTAATTGCGCAACAGCGCAGGCGTGGCGCCGGCAGCCTGCTGCCCGTCCACCGGCAGCCACACCGCCTGGGAACAACCGGCAATGTAGGGCGGCGGCCCCCACATCGACAGGAAGCGCGCTTCCAGGTCGCCACCCCCGGCCAGCTCGACCAGCCGCTCCCAGGTCGGGACCAGCTCCGGCATATGGTGGCGCAAGGCCTTGCGGCACATCAGGAAGCCGGGCCGCGCGCGATCGCCGTCGCGCAGATACCATTGCCGGTATCCAGGCCAGAATTGCCGGAAGATGTTCTGCCATCGGTGGCCGGGCAAGTCCTCGCTGATCGCTTCGAATGTACAACGCATGAATTCTTGCCCTCTCGTGGTTGGACCTTCGGCCTACAGGATCTTGAATGCGCCCGGCTGCGGCGCCATCTCCGCCAGCGCGGGAACCAGGGGCTTGGCCACGTAGTACTGCTTGATGCCTCGGATCCATTGGTGCGCGCGCTCGTTGAGCTTGAACTCGTCGTTCATCGAACGGCCCCGCGTKATCAGGATGCCAAGATCGGCGCCTTCGTAGCGATAATCGCCCGGCCCGGTGATGCGCAGGAAGAAGGCTTCCTGCTCGCTTTCGATCTCGCGCCGGTTGGAGTCGAAGCGGTGGTAGGACACGGAGCCGTCGGACGCCATGCGATAGATGCCCGAGGGCGGTGYATGGGTCACGATGTCCACGTTGTCCTCGGTGTACTTGATGACCAGCTGGGACCAGCCGTCGATGAACGACTTCTCGGCCCAGCGCTMATTGAGTTCGCGCACATTGAGGTCGAACGGCACACCAGAGAATTCCAGCAGGTGGAACAGGAACAACGGCGCGTCCGCATAGGCGAAGGCCGCGTGATTGGTCATCGGGCTGGCGCCGCAGATGCGGGGATTCAGCTCGCCGAGATACACCTCGCCACTATCGACGTCGATCAGGAAGTCCAGGTCGAAGTAGCCGCGATAGCCCTCCTCCAGCAACTGGTTGCCAAAGCGGAAGGCCATGTCGCGTGCCTTCATCCTGACTTCTTCGGAGAACGCCCCAGGGAAGATCTCGTTGCCGCACCAGCCGCCCTTGTAGGGGGTCAGCTGGCGCGCGCCCACCACCTCGGTCAGCAGCGGCCCGACCAGCGTGCCGGACTGCGTGGCGCGTGCCTCCAGGGTCGCGCCGCGGCAGTTGATGCGCTTCATGATCTTCACTTCGGGGTCGTTGACGATCTCGTCCTTGTGCTTGTTGAAATCGTCCTCGCCGGAAATAAAGAAGGTGGTGTGGCCGGAGTCGCCGAACGCGCTCTGCACCACCAGGTCCCTGCCGAGACCGTAGTGTTCCGCGATCTGCATCAGGTGCTCATAGCTGTCCACCTTCTCCAGGGCATTGGGCACCGAGTGCACGCCCGCCTTGTTGCCGATGCGCACGGTCTCCATCTTGTTGTCGCAGCGGCTGCGCAGCGCAGCCGGAGGGAACCACACGTCCAGCCCGAGTTCGTCGGCGAGCTCTTCGGTCTTCTCGTCGAACATCAGGAAGGTCGCCGCCGCCCTTCCCCCCCGCTGCTCGATCAGCTCGACCACATCCTTGTGCTGCAGCAGGTAGTTATTGATGTCTTCGATCGAGGTGAACTCCTCGTGCGGCAGTTCTTGCGGCACGAAGACATTGGGATGGCGGCCGTCGAAGCAATCGATATAGTTGATGTACTTGAATCGGTTGACCCACTGATCGATGCCCAGGAGATTGAAGTTGGTGGCGCTGATGAAGTAGATGGGCTTCTCGTTCCTGTGGAACATCACGCGCAGATCTGAGACATTACGGACTTTTTGCATCGTGGCTTTCTCCTGATGAACTCGGGGCCGGCTGGACGCGGGTTTCCCGCGGCTCCTGGACAGCCAGGACCGGCATTTTTTCTTTGTCGACATGGGCTCTGTTGCGAGAAGCCGGGCGCCAATCCCGGCCTCCCGCCTCGCTACTTTTTTGCCGCCGGGCGTTCCGCCATGGCCACCGCCGCCACTTCATCGACCGTTGCCGTCGAGACTTCCACAACGGTCGAGACCGACGCCTTTGCCGCGGCCGCCACCGCCGCCGCGGCCTCGCCGGCTGCCTGGAGGGCCAGTTGCTGGAGCGCCCCGTCGCTGAACACGCGGAATCCCAGCTCCGGGCGGTAACCGTGGATCTCGCGCACATCCAGCGCCTGCATGAACTCGAGGATCTCGGAGCTGATCACCTGCCCCGGCACCAGGATGGGGAAGCCCGGGGGATAGGGAATCACGAACAAGGCCGATACCACCTCACGGCCCTTGGAGATGGCCCTGGCCACCTCGGCCATGTTCAGGTACTCGCAGTTCTCCTCGTCATAGGACATGAAGAAGGCCTTGCGGATATCGCCGTCCGGCGTCTCGATCTGCCCGCTGTTGCACACGCTGCGGAATGCAAAGTGGAAGTGCGAGAAGTCCGGCAGCGGCGGCAGTTCCTTGGTCAGCGACGACACGCGCCGCTCGTGCAGGCGGCGCTCGATCACGCTCATGTCCGCCGTGCGCTCCTCCAGTTCCCTGGCGATCTTGATCAGCACCTCGATCAGGTAGGCCACCGACG
Organism: Cupriavidus sp. 05T41; assembly: GCF_056396525.1. Lineage (NCBI taxonomy): Bacteria > Pseudomonadati > Pseudomonadota > Betaproteobacteria > Burkholderiales > Burkholderiaceae > Cupriavidus > Cupriavidus sp. 05T41. The sequence goes on along the minus strand of NZ_JBFTLQ010000041.1, from coordinate 64,707 downwards.
AACGCGTGGTACCGATGTTGGTCATGAACAAGACGGTATTGCGCGACGTCTTGTTGATCTGGATGCCGTACTTGTCCATCAGGTACTTGTTCTTGAACGTATCGCCGTCGATGCCGGAGGTGCCGATCGACAGGGTCAGCCGGGTAKGATCCAGCGCGAATTCATCGACGCGCCACGCGGCTTCCATATTGGCCCAGCCGGATTCCGGGCTGTAGTACGCCTCGATGCCGGACGGCCGGTACGCGGTCGGCACCACGCGGGAGACGTTGAGGAACTGGAAGTACTTCTTGAGCAAGGGGTGGGTGTGGATCCACTCGCGCAGCGTCATGGCCAGTTCCATCTGGCGCTGCACCAGCTCGTAGCCTTCCAGCTCCACCTGGCGGCGGCCGACGTCGAGCGAGGCCAGGATCTGGTAGTTCGGCGAGGTCGAGGTGTGCGTCATGTACGCCTCGTGGAACGCCTCTTCCGCCTTGTCCTTGAAGTCCTGATCCCACACATGAATCATGGAGCCCTGGCGCAGCGAGGTCAGGGTCTTGTGGGTGGACTGGGTCGCGTAGACCCGCACCCGCGCGCGGTCCGGATCCGGCATCAGGCGGGTGGCGACGACCTTCTCCTCATCATCCCAGTCCGCCCCGCCGAACGATTCGGTGAATGCATCGTAGCGCCGGCGATAGTCTTCGCTATCCAGCTCGCGGCGCAGGCGCGACGCCGAATCCATGCCGGTGCGCTGGCGGTAGGTGGGATGAAAGCGGGCGAAGGCAAACCAGGCCTCGTCCCACAGGAAAATCAGGTCCGGCTTGATGGCCAGGCACTCCTCCATGACGCGCTTCACGTCATAGACCACGCCATCGAAGGTGCAGTTGGTMAGCAGCACCATCTTGACCTTGTGCAGCGTCCCCGCCTGCCTGAACCGCAGCAGCGTGCGCTTCATCTGGGCGATGGGGACCGCGCCGTACATCGAGAAGTCATTGAGCGGATAGGAGTCGAGGTACGCCACCTTGGCGCCCGCCAGCACCATGCCATAGTGGTGGGACTTGTGGCAGTTGCGGTCCACCATCACGATATCGCCCGGCTTGACCAGCGCCTGCACCACGATCTTGTTGGCCGTCGAAGTGCCATTGGTCGCGAAGAAGGTGCGGCGCGCACCGAATGCGCGCGCCGCATATTCCTGCGCGACCTTGATGGGGCCGATCGGGTCCAGCAGCGAGTCGAGCCCGCCGGACGTAGCCGAGGTCTCCGCCATGAACAGATTCAGGCCATAGAACTGCGCCATGTCCTGAATCCAGTGGGAGTTCATGATCGACTTTCCGCGTGCCAGCGGCAAGGCGTGGAACACCCCGGTCGGCTGCTTCGAATACTCCTTCAACGCCGTGAAAAACGGCGTCTTGTAACGCTCCGACACCCCTTTCATGATCGACATGTACAGCTCGGTGTGGTCCTCTTCCCGGAAAAAGATCCGGTTGAAGACCTCGCCCAGCCGCGACGCGATCTCCTCGGCCTTCACGTCCGTGACCAGGTACAAGTCCAGTTCCGGCCGCAGCTCKGCAATCTTCTGGCCCAGCAAGGGGCCGCGCTCGGACTCCGGCTGCTCCTCGATGCCCTCGTCCAGCCCTTCCAGGAACTTGCGCAGCAGGTCCAGCTCATACTCGGACTTGAACGGAAATCCATGCCGGATCACGCAAGCCTGCAGGTTGAAGTTGAAGAGCGTTGCTATTAGCGCATCCTCGAAGCTTGGCACCACCACCACGTCCCACACGAAGGGATCATCCACGCGCTGCTTGCGCTGAACGCGCCGGCGCAGGGCCTCTTCATCCTCGCGCGTCATGTCGTCGACGATCAGGACCTCAAAGTACGGCCGTGCTATTTGCGCCTGCATCTCCTCTTCCGTCTCGATCTCGGACGGCTCCTCCGACTCCGCATCCAGCGACAGCTTCTTGTGACGGTAGGTATCGCTGGCCAGCATGCGGTTGATACGGTGCACGGCGATGTTCAGCCGGCCCAGATCGCCAGCCTCGAACCACGCGTTCAGCTCCTCGAACAATCGGTGCCCCGGGAATGCCCAGAACCGCTCGATCGGCTCKAGCATGGCCAGCGTCTCTTTTACCCGGGCGTGGCGCTCGATGAATTCCTTGCACTCCCGCGCGAGATTGACCAGGCGGCCCAGGTCATCAGTCAGATTCATCCAGCCATCCGCGCGCATTTCCCAAACGCTACGGTAACGGTTTAGGGAAATGTGTTGCCCGGTCTTTGCTTTTCGTGCCGTGCTGCGTGCCATGTTATTCCTCTGCTAACTAGATAATCTCAATGCGCGGATCCGCAACTGCAAATCCGTTTAATCGAACGACCGTTTTATTCCAGGCCTGATATTCACCCATTCCTGTTTATCAAGCGGGTCAATAACAACMCGAAAGGCAAGCGCCATCCATTGGGCCAGCAATCACGCTTTCCCTCGGAAATTCCAATTCTGTTTTTTCCCGCCATGCGGGAATAACGTGACGGCCTGCCGGGGCCTTGCCCCCGGCGGCTACTCGCCAGCCGGCCCGGTCACTTCCGGCTGCGCGTCTTCCAGGACACCMGGCTTCACCAGCTTGCCAAGCGTGTGGAGATAGGCATCCGCGCCGCTGTCGCGCTGGTAGACCGGGAACTCCACCACCCGGTCGCGGAAGCTCTTCAGCGGCTGGCCAAGCCCGCGCAAGCCGCGCTCGCGCTCGCGCCGGACCTTTTCGAAATCGATCTCCACGGGGATGATCTCCGCGGTGCCCGGGCCGGCTTCATGCAGCACATAGCCAGCGGGATCCACCACGATGGAGCGGCCCACGCCACCGTCCCCGACTCCGTTGATATCGAAGAAATAGACCTGGTTGGTTGCCGCCGACGCCCGCACGATCGCCAATTCGATGTCGCGGTCGATGGTGTCCGTCATGGTCGGGTGCAGGATGACTTCGGCGCCCATCGCAACCAGCGTCCGGGTGGTTTCCGGGAACCACATGTCATAGCAGATCGAGATGCCGAAGCGCCCCGCGTCCGGCACGTCGAACACCACGAACTCGCTGCCCGCGGCGATGCCTTGCTCATAGGGCCTGAAGGGAAACAGCTTGCGGAAACGGGCAACCACGTTCCCTGCGGGGTCGATCACCGGCGAGGTGTTGTAGATGGCACCGTCACGACGCTCKAACAAGGATCCGGGGATCAGCCACAAGCCGTACTTGGCGGCCAGCTCGCACAGGCGGGCCTCGGCCRCGCCCGGCATTTCCTCGGCCTTGGCCGGGCTCGGGCCAAACGCCGCCAGCTCGGAGAACATCACCATGTCGACCCACGGAAAGCGGTGCCTGACATGCGCCAGGTAACGATTCATCTGTGTGATGTTCTCTTCGAATGCCGACACCGGCATCTGGATACCTGCTACTGCAAAACGCTTCATTTAATGCCTCGGGAAACGCACCATGCCGGTGAATATCTACACACCGATATGGGGAGAATCGCCATCCCCCTTTTCCAATCAATTAAGTGCCCGCTAAATTGCGGGACTTTTCACGCTTGATGGGGGTTATGGCGGTGCTCTGTTACTTAAATTAAATAGTTATGTGGTAATGCCACGACACGATGGGATCTACTCTACAAGCGCGGTGGCTCCACTGTATAGTGCCGGTACAAATTTTCAGATGGAGCCAAGAATTGAAAGAGACGCCGTTGACCGATTGGCTTCTCGCGCGCAGTCATTGGAGCCACCCCGAACGATCCGGTGCTCCGCTGAACAGGCAGTTGTTTGACGACATCCGCGAGGCAATCCTCGCCGGCCAGCTGTCCCCGGGCACACGGTTGCCACCCACGCGCGAACTGGCCCGGGAACTKAGCATTGCCCGCAACACCGTTCTGTATGCCTATGAACGGCTCACCGATGAAGGCTACACCCATACGCATGGCGGCAGCGGCACCTACGTCGGCGATACCGCTCCCGATCCCGCCTTGCTCGCCCGCATCCTCGACACGAGCCCGACTGCCGATCCGGTACTCCCAAGCGTTGCTTCGCGCCTGTCCCTGCGCGCGCACGAGCTGCTCGCCAGCGTCGGCGCGTCGGACTTGCAGGTCGGCGCGTTCGTCCCCGGCATTCCGGATGTGAGCCAGTTCCCGCGCGGCGTCTGGCAACGCTTGATCACCAAGGTGTGGAAGACCGCCAGCCAGGAGCAACTGGGATATGGCAGCCGGCATGGCTGCCCCCCGCTCAAGCGCGCGTTGACCGAGTATCTGACGCTCGCCCGCGGTGTCGATTGCACCCCGGAGCAGATCATCGTGACCCAGGGCAGCCACCAGGCCATCGATCTGTGTGCCCGCCTGCTCGCCGATCCGGGAGACCTCGTATGGGTCGAGGATCCGTGCTATTGGKGCGCACGCAGTGTCTTTCGCTCGGCCGGCATGCGAATGGAGGGCGTGCCGGTGGACGAGCACGGAATCCAGCCGCCGCTTGCGCCAGAGACCGCGCCAAGGCTGATCTTCGTCACGCCGTCTCACCAGTACCCAAGCGGCGTCGTGATGAGCCTTGCCCGGCGCCGCCTCCTGACCGAGCTGGCGCATCGCCACAATGCGTGGATCATCGAAGACGACTACGACAGCGAATTCCGCTATCACGGCGCGCCGCTGCCGTCGCTACAGGGCCTGGACCCGCATCGCAATACGATTTATGTCGGCAGTTTTTCCAAGGTGCTCTATCCCGGCCTGCGGCTGGCGTTCCTGATCGTGCCGCCGGAACTTGTCGATGCGTTCTCGGTAGCGCAATCCGAGCTGCATCGCGGTGGGCAATTGTCGGCGCAGGCCGCGCTGGCGGAGTTTATCTCCGACGGCCACTACGCAGCGCACGTACGGCGCATGCGCAAGATCTATGGCGAGCGTCAGGCCTTGCTGACGCGGGAGCTGCAACTCCAGCTTGGCGATCAGGTCGATATCGTCGGCACGGATACCKGGCTTCACCTGACGGTGAAGCTCCGGCACGCCAACGATCACCTGGTATCCCGTGCGGCGCTTGCCCACGGCATCGTGGCTCGGCCCCTGTCGTCCTACTTTGCCTCCCAACTGCACTCCCAGAACGGCCTGGTCCTGGGCTACGGCGGGGTGAGCGACGAGGATATCGAACCGGCGGTCCGGAAACTGGCCCTGGCGATCGATCTGGTGAACCGCGCCTGATGCGGATCACCATGGCGGGCACCTGGGTGCCTTGGTGAAAGGTGCCTTAGTGAAGCCGGGTCACTCCCGGGCCTTCACTACCAAGCGCTCTAGCAAGTCATCGAATTGCTTGCGCTCGTCTTCGTCGAGACAGGACATGATTTCGGCATTGCGGCGCTCGATCAGGGCCATGGTCCGAAGCCAGATACGCTCCCCCTGGGTCGTCACCGTCAGGACGACGCCGCGGCCGTCCGTCGCACTTGCCGTCTTGCGCACGAGCCCCTTGTCGACCAGCGATTGCGCCGCCCGGCTTGCCTGCCCTTTGTCCAGGTTCGCGCGACGCGCCAGATCGTTGACCGATAACGGGCTAAATGAGCCGATCGCGGCCAGGCAGCGGCCTTCATGCATCGGAATGCCGACTTCTGACTCGTAGGCTAGCTGCGTGACACGGTCCGTAAGCTTGTTCAATTCGTGCAGGCGGTGTGTCAGGGTGCGGTCAAGGGCAATCGGGATATATCGGGAAGTCACCGGCAGAGACCTTTGAAAAAGTGAGGCAAACGGCTGCACAGCTGACCGGTTGCTGACGCGATGAAGGTGCGAATTATAGTTCCGTCACATAGTTGCGCGCACAACTAGTGCAAACCCCAGTGACGGTCCGCCTGCCGCTGACACATACTAGTTGCGCGCACAACTAAATCAAAAGCCGTGTCTGCCAATCGCTGCGCCAGACGCCTGTCACGTCGTTCCAGCCCCGATTGTTGTGGCGACGACGCATTCTCGTTATCCAGCCGACGGCGCAGCCGTAGGAGACAAGTCGCGTGAGATCCCCCATTGCAGCCCCCCCGCCCGGGAACGCCACCGCAGCGTTGACCGAAAATCAGTTCACGGCCGAAGCGAACAGCGTTATCGCCAAGGTATCGCGCCATCTGCTGTGGTTCGTGTTTCTCTTGTTCGTGGTTTCCTTCCTGGACCGCATCAACATCGGCTTCGCCGCCTTGACGATGATGAAGGACCTGGGGCTGACCAGCACCCAGTTCGGCCTGGCCACCACCCTGTTCTACCTGGCCTACATTGCCTGCGGCGTGCCGAGCAATGCCATCCTGGCACGCGTTGGTGCGCGACGCTGGATCGCGACGATCATGGTCGCCTGGGGATTAGCGTCCACGGCCACGCTCTTCGCTACCGATGCGCATACGCTGTACTGGCTCCGCGTGCTGGTGGGCATCACGGAAGCGGGCTTCTTGCCGGGGATGCTGCTGTACCTGACTTTCTGGTTCCCGGCGGCTTACCGGGCACGCGCCAATGCGCTGTTCATGATCGCCATGCCGGTCACGGCTGCTTTCGGTTCAGCCATCTCTGGGGTGATCCTCGGCATGGATGGGCTGCACGGGCTCAAGGGTTGGCAGTGGCTGTTCCTGCTCGAAGGGTTGCCGGCCTCGGTACTGGGCGTGGTCGTGTACTTCTATCTCACCGACACGCCGGAGCGTGCGCGCTGGCTCTCGCCGGGCGAGAAGCAAACGCTCGCGCAGATGCTGGCTCGGGAGCATCGGGCCGACCCCGTGGCACAACAGCGTGGCGAGGCGTCGCGCAGCCTGTGGTCCGAATTGACCTCACCCACCGTGCTGAAGTTCTCGCTGGCCTATTTCTGCCTGGTAAACAGCCTCGCCATGGTGGCCGTGTGGACGCCGCTGATCGTCAAGAGCTTTTCCGGCGGCGCCACCAACACAACAATCGGGCTGCTGGCGGCGATTCCCCAGGTATGCACGATCATCGGCATGATCTGGTGGGGCCGGCGCTCGGACCGCGCGCAAGAGCGCCGCTGGCACACCGTCCTGCCGATGCTGTTCGCGGCGGCKGGCTGGCTGCTGACGGCATATTCGTCGCATCCTGCGGTGCAACTGCTGGGCGTGTGCCTGGCTTCCACCGGCGCCTATACCGCCATGTCGATCTTCTGGACCACGCCKGACCATGCGTTGAGCTTCGCCGCGCGGGCCTTGGGCATCGCGGTGATCAACGCGACCGGCAACCTCGGCTCGGCCCTCAATCCGCTGGTCGTGGGCTGGCTCAAGGACGTCACCCACAGCTTCAACACAGGCCTGCTCTACGCGGCGGCCCTGCTGGTCGCGGGCTGTGTGATTTTCCTGGTCTTGCCGATCCCGCGCACGCTCAAGCAAACKACTTGAGAACGAGCTCGCATTCCCCGCTTTTTCGATGACCTGCTGCACGGTTACCCATTAGCTCACCTTGAAGCGACGTAGCCGCTGCGCGCTACGCCGGACCCATTCTATTTAAGTCGGAGTCACGTCCATGCATTTGCCCACCGCCGAAGCCCGTCCTTCGATCTACTACGACTATCAGGTGTTCAAGCCGTGGCTGGCTTCCGCCCACGCAAAGCAGGACCGCAAGAAGGTCGTCATTGCGGGTTCCGGCCCGGCGGGCCTGGTCGCCGCCCTGGAACTGGCCCGCCATGGCGTACCCAGCGTCGTCGTCACCTCTGAGTTGCAGGTGTCCCAGGGCAGCCGCGCCATCGTCTTCACGCGTCGCTCGATGGAAATCCTGCAGCAGGTCGGCGTGGCCGACCGTATGACCGAGAGCGGGCTGCCCTGGCGTTACGGCAATTCGTACTACCGCGGCGAGCGCGTGTTTCGCATGGAAGCCCCGCACGACGGCGACGACCGCTTCTTCCCGATGCTGAACATCCAGCAACAGTATATGGAGGAGTATCTGCTCGATGCCTGCGCCGCCAATCCCCTGATCGATTTCCGGTGGGGCAACAAGGTGGCCAAGGTCGATCAGGAAACCGATTTCGCGCGCGTCGAGGTGGACACGCCGGAAGGCCCATATTGGCTGGAGACTGAGTGGCTGGTCGCGGCCGACGGCGGACGCTCCGGCATCCGTACCGCGATGGACCTGCAGATGGAAGGCGCCTCCTACGAGGGCTTCTTCGTCATCGCCGACATCAAGATCGACCTGCCGCTGCCGACCGAGCGCCTGGCCTACTTCGACCCGGACTGGAACCCGGGCAACACCATCCTGATGCACCGCGAGCCACATGGCATCTGGCGCGTCGACTACCAGTTGCCGGCCGGCGAAACGCCCGAGGACGCGCTCAAGCCCGAGTCGCTCAAGGCGCGCATCGATGCCCAGCTGGCCATGATCGGCCATGCMGGCACCCCCTGGGAAATGGACTGGTGCTCCGTGTACTCCGCCCGCACGCTGACGTTGCCCGAGTACGTGCACGGCCGCGTGATCTTTACCGGCGATGCCGCCCACCTGCTGCCGATCTTTGGCGTGCGCGGCGCCAACACCGCCTTTCAGGACGCGCAGTCCCTGGCCTGGCACCTCGCCTTCGTGCTCAAGGGACTGKCCGGGCGGAAGCTGCTGGCCAACCACAGCGCCGAGCGGGTCGGCGCGGCACGCGAAATTATCGAGGAAGCGGGCAAGAGCACGCGCTTCATGACGCCGCCAAGCGAGGGCTTCCGCCTGCTGCGGGATGCCGTGCTATCGCTCTCGCTGACCGAGAAGTTCGTGCGTCCGCTCTACCACTGGCGCACTTCGCGCCCGCACGAGTACACCGCTTCGGTGCTCAACTGCCCCGGTGACGACAACGCGCTGTTCGTGCACGGCCCGGCCCACGGCGCCCCGCCGCAAAACATCCGACTGGCGGCCAACGACTACTTGCTCGACCATCTGGGCGCAGGGTTCGACCTGTTGTACTTCACCGAGGCCGACGCCGTACCCGGCGCCCTGCAGAGGGTAGTGGCTGCCACCCGGGAGCGCGGCGTGCCGCTGCGCGTCATCGCCGTCGGGGCCGCCAGCCCGGTGGCGGGCGCCGACCTGACGTTCGCCGACGCCGATGGCCACTTCCGCCGTCGCTATGGAGTGCAGGCCAGCGGCGCGGCTTACCTGCTGCGCCCCGACCAGCACGTGTGCGCGCGCTGGCTCACGCTGGACGCGACGCGTCTGCAAGCCGCCCTGAACACCGCCCTGCCCCAGTGAAGATCCATTAGGAGAGAGTCCCATGACTACCCCTCACAAGACCCTGAGCATCCCCGGCCTGGAAGCCGTCTATGACGCCCTGGCCACCGCCATCGATGAGGCCGGCGTGGACAAGGCCCAACTGTTCCTGGTCAAGCTGGCGCTGCTCAACGCCAATGCGCTGGGCGAGCCCGGGCAATTCCAGCAGCACGTGCAGGCTGCGCTCAAGAACCTGTAATGCGTCCAGGCCTGTCGCTGTCTGGGCGAATCGAAGGCGTGACCACCACAGTGCAGCTTAATCCAGCGTTACCCCGGCCGCCTTTGCCACCTTGGCCCACTTGGCGATGTCCGCCTTCTGGAAGTCGGCCAGTTGCTGGGGCGTGCCGCCGACGATCCTGACGCCCAGTTCATCCAGATGCGCGATCACGTCGCGGTCCTTCAGGATGCGGTTGATCTCGGTGTTCAGCCGCTGCACGATCTGCGGTGGCGTGCCCGCGGGCGCGAATATCGCTTGCCACTGTTCCGCCTCGAAGCTGGGGACGCCGGCCTCGCCCATCGTCGGCACGGCCGGCAGGCTCGCCACGCGGGCCTTCGTGGCCACCCCGAGCGCGCGCAGCTTGCCGCCTTGCACATGCGGCAGGATCGGCGCGGTCGGCGCGAACATGAAGTCGACGTGGCCGGCCATCACATCCTGGATGGCGGGCACGTCGCCCTTGTAGGGCACGTGCGTCAGCTTGACATGAGCCTGCGCCTTGAGCAGTTCCCCGGACATCTGGAGGATGGTGCCATTGCCGCCCGAGGCGAAGCTCACGGACCCTGGCTTCTTCCTGGCCGCGGCAAGCAGGCCCTGCACATCGTGGTAGGGGCTGTCCGCGCCGACCACGAGCACGCTCGGAATGGTGCCGATCAGCACGACGGGCGCGAACGACTTSACGGCGTCGTACGGCAGTTTCGGGTTCAGCACGGGGTTGATGGCGTGGGACGCGGTCGATGCGCCAAGCAGTGTGTAGCCGTCCGCCGGGGCCCGCGCCACGAAGGCGGAGCCGATCGCGCCCGTGGCGCCTGGCTTGTTCTCGACGACTACCGTGGTCTGCAGGGCCTGGCCGAGCTTCTGCGCGATCAGCCGGGCGAGGATGTCGGTGGTGCCGCCCGCGGGGTAAGGCACCACGTAGGTGATGACCTTTTTCGGCCAGTCCGCCTGGGCGTGGGCGTGGCCCGCGATGCAAGCCAGCGTCGACAGGCACAGCGTTGCGACGATCTTCCCGAGTGTCATGAGAGGGGTCTCCGGTCTTGTTGTCATGCGGCTTCGGCCCTCGCGGCGAAGCCATATAGTCGTTGGGGGTTGTCGACGAGGACGGCCCGCACCAGGGCATCGTCGCCGYACCACTGGCGAAACAGCGCGTGCAGGGCGCCATCGTCGCAGCGCGTCTTGTCCTGCGCGCGCAGCGTGGGATGCGGCCAGTCGGATGCMCACAGCATCTGCCCGGGCGCCAGCGCCAGGTAGCGGCGCGCCAGGGCTGCCACGTCGCCGTAGCGGGGCGCGCCTTCGCGCGATTCGATGTAGGGGCCGGAGAGCTTGACCCAGCCCTTGCCCTCGGCCAGCAGCCGCGCGATCACGGCGAACGCCGGCTCGAACGCCGCGTCGCCGAACGGCAGGTGGCCGTAGTGGTCGAAGACCACGGGCACCGGGCACGCCGCGAGCATGGATTCCATCTCCGGCAACCACGCCGCGGGCGCATTGAGCTGCACGTGCCAGCCCAGGGGCGCGATCCGCGACGCAAGCGCAGGCAGCATGCCCGCATCCACCGGTCCGGGCATGGTGAGGTTGAAGCGGATGCCGCGCATGCCCCGCGCGTGCAGGTGCTCCAGGTCTGCGTCCGTKACGGAGGTGTCGACCACCGCCACGCCGCGCGCGTCGGCGCCAAGCTCCGCCAGCGCGGCGAGCGTGGCACGGTTGTCGGTGCCATACGTCGACGGCGTCACCACCACGGCCCGCGTGGTGCCCATGTCCCGTTGCGCCGCGCGGTAGTCGGCGACGCGCGCGTCCGCCGGGCGCAGCGTGGCGCCCGGCGCGCACGGAAAGCGCCCGTCATAGAAGTGCACGTGGCAATCGCACGCATCCTGCAGCAGGGCGTTCGTCATCCGCGTTGCGCCTCCAGGTTGTCGTGTAATGGCATGCCGGGCACATCCATGTCGATGGACAGGATCTCGCCGGCGGTGGAGTCGGTGATGAACAGCCGCTTGCGGTCCGCCCCGCCGAACGCCATGTTGGTCAGCGAATGGCCGGGCGTGCCGCGTATCACCACCACCGGCTCGGCGCGCTGGCTKAGTACCCAGACATACGCCAGACCCGGGTTGGCCACCAGCAGGCGGCCTGCCTCGTCCATGGCCAGCCCGTCCGGCCCGCTGGGCCCGTACGAGGTGAAGAACTGCCCCGTCTTCGACACGCTGCCGTCCGCCTGCAACGGCATGCGCCATACGCAGTTGCCGCGCGTGACCGCGACAAACAGGAAGCGCTCGTCCGGCGACAGCACGATGCCGTTCGGGCTGGGCACGTTGGCCAGCAGCAGTTCCAGGCGCCCTTCCCGCGTCAGCCGGTAGACGCGCCCGGTCGGGTCGTGCAGGCCGGTCTGGCCCTGGTCGGTGAAGTAGAGGTTGCCGTGCGCGTCGAGCGTCAGGTCGTTCACGCCCTTGAAGCTCTCGGTATGGCGGCGTGACAGGAACGGCCGGACGTTGCCCGTGCGCAGGTCGACGGCCATGAGGCCGTTGCGGTAGTCGGTGACCAGCAGTTCGTGCGCGCCGATGCGCTTCATGCCGTTCGGCTCGCCGTCCCACTCCGCGATCAGCTCCCACTCGCCTTCTGCGTCGACGCGCAGGATGCGGCCGTTCGGGATGTCCGTGACATAGAGATTGCCGCTGTCGTCGGTGACCGGGCCTTCGAGGAACGAATCGATCTCCCGGCCGCCCTGGTTGGCGGCGGACCACGCKGTATGGCGGCGCTGCCGGTAGCGCGCCGGCAGCCGCGCGAACGTCTGAGCCTCGCGGACGGCCGGAGGATGCATGAGGAACATGATGATGCCTTGTGGTTTAGCCTGCGCAGGAGGATTGGCCGCGCGATCCCTGCCAGCTTATCTCTATTGKAATCGATGCGGCCGGCCCTGGCTACTGCTTCTGGAAGCCCGTGCCACTGGCCACCTTGCCCCAGAATGCCGTGCGCTCGACCATCTCCTTCGAGAACGTCCGGGTGTCCCAGTAGCCTGCGTCCGCACCGATGCTTTGCGCGTACGTGCGCATGTCCGGCGTGGCCATCGCGATGGCGACTTCCTTCTGGATGCGGTTCAGCACCTCCCGGGGCGTGCCCTTGGGTGCCCACAGGCCGGTGAAATTGGTGACGCCGTACCCGCGCAGCCCGGCTTCGGCGAACGTCGGCACGTTCGGCAATGCCGGCAGGCGCTTGTCCCCGCTGACCGCCAGCACGCTGAGCTTGCCGCCGGCAACCTGCCCGATCACGCCGGGGATGGAGGCGATCTGGAAATCGACGGTGCCGCCGAGCAGCGCCACGGTAGCCTCGCCGGCGCCCTTGAACGGCACATGCAGGAAATGCGCGCCCGCCGCCACGCCGAGCGCCTCGCTGGCGAAGTGCGGCGTCGATCCCGCGCCGCCCGAACCGTACGACACCTTGTTGTCTTCCGCCTTGGCGGCGGCCACCAGGCTGGACAGTGTCTTGTACTTGCCGTCGGCCTTGACGACCACGCCCATCGGCGCGAACACATACGCGGAGACCGGCTGCAGGTCTTCGGCGTAGTCGAACGGTAGCTTCTTGAAGATATGCGGCAGCAGCGAATACGTAGTGTCGTTGGCCAGCAGCGTGTAGCCGTCGGGCGCCGCGTGCACGACCTGCAGCGCACCGATCGTTCCGGTGGCGCCGGCCTTGTTCTCCACATAGAAGCTCTGCCCGGTCTGCGCGGTCAGGCGCTGGGCCATCTTGCGCGTGACCGCGTCGACCGCGCCGCCCGGCGGGTAAGGCACGACGATCTTGACCGGCTTGGCCGGCCAGGCTTGCGCGGGCGTTTGTGCCTGCGCCTGCATCATCGCCGGCAKGATGGCAAGCAGGCCCAGGGCCAGCCGCCACGGCGCTGCCGCGCCGCGTTGAATCGCTTTCATGTTCTGTCTCCTTGCACCACCATTTGCTGCGAGGCCCTGCGCACTCCTCTCGTGGGAGCCGCGCCTCGTGGCCTCGCCTGTCCGTCCTGCGTGCCGCCTATGCGCGGGCGAGCGCCGGCTCGCTCGCCGCGGCCAGCGCCGCGAGCGTGTTCCTGGCGGCGGCCATCCCCATGTTCACGTAGGCCGCGCTCGTCACGCCCMCGATATGCGGGCTCAGGATAAAGCCCGGCTCGCCATGGAAGACATGCGGCACGGTCATCGGCTCGGCGGCGAAGCTGTCCAGCCCGGCCGCGGCCACCTGCCCGGAGCGCACCGCCKACAGCAGCGCGGGCTCGTCGATCAGCCCGCCGCGCGCGGTATTGACGACCAGCACGCCGGGCTTGCAGCGCGCCAGCGTCTGCGCGTTGACCATCTGCCGGTTGTCCGCCGTGAGCGGGCAATGCAGCGAGATGACGTCCGACTCCTGCCAGATGGCATCGAGCGCGGCCGGCTGCACGTAGGCCGGCAGGTTCGTCGCGAACGGGTCGAACCCGATCACGCGCATGCCGATGGCATCGCACATCCTGGCGAAGCGCAGGCCGATGGCGCCCAGGCCGACGAGGCCGACCGTGCGGCCGTCGAGTTCCACGCTCTTGTGCGTGGCCTTGTCCCACTGCCCGGCATGCATGCGCTTGTCGAGCGCCACCACGGACTTCGCGCATGCCAGCATCAGCGCCAGCGCGTGCTCCGCCACGGCGGCGGCATTGGCCCCGGCCGCGGCCGTCACCGCCACGCCACGCGCGGCGGCGGCGGCCTTGTCGATGGTGTCGGTGCCGCTGCCGTGCTTGGAGATCACGCGCAATGCGGGCGCGGCGTCCATGATCGCGGCGGTCACCGCGCCATAGCGCACGATGATGCCGACCGGGTTGTGCCGGCGGGCCAACGCGAGGAGATCGTCGTGCTGCGGGGTCTTGCCGGCGAATACGATGTCATAGCCGTCCAGCAGCGCGAGGGCCTGCGGCGCGAGATCCGCCGCGGTCACGAGAATGGCGGGACGCGTCGTCACAGCGCTTCTCCCTGCTTGAGCACGCCGGCGGTCACCAGCGAGGCCAGCAGCCACGGCGCATTGGTATTGCCTTCCTTGATCTGCGCGATCCGCCTGGCTTCCGCCTCTTCCTTCCTGGCCGCGACCTCGAGCAGCGCTTCGATCTTCTCGCGCTCCACCACCACCAGCCCGTCGGCATCGCCGCTGATGAAATCGCCCGGGTTCACGGTCACCCCGCCCACCGACACCGGATGGCCGATGCGCCCGGCGACTTCCTTGGTCGGCCCGTTCGGGTTGGTGCCCACGGAGAAGACCGGGAACTGCATCTCCTCGAGGTCGAGGCTGTCGCGCACCGCGCCGTCGATCACCACGCCGGCGAGGCCGCGCTGGCGTGCCGCGTGCATCATGATCGTGCCCATCAGCGCGGAGGTCTGGTCGCCCTTGCCATCGATGACCAGCACGTCGCCGGGCTGCGCCAGCGCCAGCGCCGCGTGGATCATCAGGTTGTCGCCGGGGCGCACCTCGACGGTGAAGGCCGGGCCGGCCACCTTCATGCTCGGGCGCAATGCCCGGATGCGTCCGTGAAGCGCGCCGCGGCGCCCGGCGACGTCGGCGAGGATGGCCGGCTGGAACTTGGCGGCCTTCGCCACAACGGCGGCGGACACGCGWTCRAACGACKKGWTGATGTTGGGCAGGCTCATGGCTTGGCTCCGGAAGGACGTGAAGTGGGACGTGAAGTGGGACGTGGAATGGGGAACGCGCAAACGAGGCAGGACGGCAGCGCTCAGTCCAGCGTGGTGCCGGATGCCTTGACGACCGCCGACCAGCGGGAAATGTCCCGCTTGACCAGCGCGCCGAACTGGTCGGGCGTGCCGCCGAGCACCGTCGCGCCCTGCTCGTTGAGCTTCCTCGCGAGCTCCGGCGCCTGCAGCGCCTTGTTGAACTCGGCGTTCAGGCGGGCGACCACGGCTGGCGGTGTCGCGCCGGGGGCTGCGAAGCCGAACCACGTGGCAGCTTCGAAGGCCGGATAGCCGGACTCGGCGACGGTCGGGATCTGCGGCAGGTCGGCAACGCGCTTKAGCGAGGTCACCGCCAGCGCACGCAGCTTGCCGTTGCGGATATGGCCGAGCAGCGACKGCACGGAAGCCATGTACAGGTCGACCTGGCCGCCGATCAGGTCGTTGACGGCCTGGGCGGCGCCCTTGTACGGGATATGGGTGAGCTTGAGGCCCGCGGTCTTCTGGAGCAGTTCGCCGGACAGATGCGCGACCGTGCCGTTGCCGGGCGACGCGAAGTTGATGGCGCCCGGCCTGGCCTTGCCGGCCTTGATCACGTCCGCCAGCGTCTTGTAGGGCGAATTGACGGGCGTGACCAGCACCAGCGGCGCGCTGGCCACCAGGCTGATCGGGGCCAGGTCCTTCACGGGGTCGTACGGCAGGCGGCTGTACAGCGTGGGATTGATGGCAAGGTTGCTGGTCTGSCCCAGCACGATGGTGTAGCCRTCGGCCGGTGCCTTGGCGGCGGCATCGACGCCGAGGTTGCCGCCCGAGCCCGGCTTGTTGTCCACGACAAAGATCCAGCCGGTGGCAAGCGCCACCTTGTTGGTCACCTCCCTGGCGATGATGTCGGTGCCGCCGCCGGCCGGGAACGGCACGATGACGCGAATGGGCTTGGCGGGATAAGGCACCGCGGCGATGGCGGTGGCCGAAGCCGCGGCAACGGCTACCGCGCCGGCGCCGGCCGTGACGGCGAACGTGCAGCGGCGAACCGCGCCGAGGACAACGCTCAGGACTGCGTTCATGACTGTCTCCAGATCTCGTTATGTTGTGAGCTGGATTGTTGTCTAGCGTTTCACGGCATACAATACCGTTTCGTACCGTGCAACGCGTACCGTCATATGAACCGAAAAAGAGATGCCTCKACCACCCCTGGCCTKGAAGAGGGCGCCAGCGGCGGGGTCACCGCCGTCACGCGTGCCCTGCGCGTCCTGGAAGCCTTCGGCGTCAATGACGCGCAGCTGACGCTGGCCGACCTCAGCCGCCGCACCGGCATCCACAAGACGACGGTGCTGCGCCTGGCGCGCACGCTCGCCGCCGACAACTACCTGGTGCAGAAGGAGGACGGCAGCTGGCGCCTGGGCCGCGCGGCCGGCTGGCTGGGCGCGTGCTACCAGGCGACCTTCAACGTGCAGGAGGTGGTGGAACCGGTCTTGCGGGAGCTGACCATCAAGACCGGCGAAAGCGCATCGTTCTACGTGCGCGAGGGGCAGCAGCGCACGTGCCTGGTGCGGGTGGAAGGACCCCAGGCGATCCGGCACCACGTGCGGATCGGCGCGGGCCTGCCGCTGGACAGCGGCTCGCCCGGCCGGGTCATCCTGGCCTTCTCCGGCGAGCCCGGCGAGCTCCATGAACTGATCCGCCGCCGCGGATTCCACCTGTCACTCGGCGAGCGCGAGCCGGAGGTGTCGAGCGTGTCGGCCCCCGTCTTCGGGCTGCACTGGCGGCTGCTCGGGTCCATGTGCATCTCKGGACCGACATCGCGCCTGGGCGAGGCGCGGCTGCTGGAGCTGGCGCAGACGGTGATGGATGCCGCCAACAGGCTGTCCTACGCCATGGCGGGCAGCCAGCGGCCGGCGATGCAGATCGAACGGCCGTCGACCTGGYACCCTTGAGCCGCAGGGGATCTTGCGCARCAGGGTCGGGCGGGCCCCGGCTMAGTCCGGCTGGCGGCGTTTCCGGTTAGGCGGGCGCCGAGCCGGTCCTGGCCGCCCACCGTGCAGAGGTCGACGCCTTCCGCGGGCACGCAGCGGATCTCGCCGGCTTCCTCGCTGCCGGCCGTCAGGCCGGCGGCCAGCAGCGCCATGCGCGTGGTATTGCGCCGTCATCGGAGCGCGTGCCGCGCCGCCGTGATGAACGGCTCGATGAAGGGGCTATCCAGATCGCGGCGCCGGCAGACGGCCACCTCGAACCCCTCCGTGACTTCCTTAAGCTTTCGGAACGCGACACCCGGAGGCCTGCCGATTGCCGCGCACGCCGGCACGATCGCAACCCCCTCGCCTGCGAGCACCAGAGCCAGTGCCGCATGAACCGTCTCCACCCGCTCGACTATCTGCATGGTTACCTGGTGGCGCCGCAGCAGAGCGGCAACCATCGAAGTGTCCCCGCCCCCTGTCAGTGTGGGCAGCGCAATCAATCTCTGCCCGTGCAGCCGTGCCACCGGCACCGACGAAAGCCGCGCGAGCGGTGCACGTKCCGGCAAGGCCAGCCGTAGCGGTTGCATGCCGACGATCGTCGTGGACAGGTCAGGCCGCTGAAGCGGTGGCATGCACAAACCAACTGTCACCTTGTGGTCGATGATCTGCGCTTCATATGTCGAGGTGCTCATCTCGACGAACTGCAGTTCGACATCCGGGAGTACGCGGTGCAACTGCGGCACGAGCTTCGGCAGTACGGCGTAGCCAAGCGAAAACATGTAGCCGACAGACAGCCGCCCGCGCCGCCCGGACGCTACGGCGCGTGCGGCCTCGAACCCCTCGTGTGCCAGCGCCAGGGCTTCGCGCGCGCGCGCGAAGAGCGCGCTACCCGCGTCTGTCAGTMGCATGCCGGTGGATTCGCGCACAAAGAGCGCCGTACCGAGTTGTGCCTCGAGGTTGCGAATCTGGACGGACAGCGGCGGTTGCGCCATGTGAAGACGCTCGGCGGCCTTGCCCACGCTGCGGGCCTCCGCTACAGCAACGAAATAACGCAGGCTCTTGAGGTCCATGGGTCATACGATTCCGATATGCCTTGATTGTGAACGAGTATTGGACCGGGCGGGGGGTGTATGTCAACTTTGATTCGTTGCCGGTCACTTGAGCCGGGCTCTCCCAGGATGTCTTGGATGAATGAGGAACTTTGCTTCTTGCCTGCCGTGCGGCTTCGCGAAGCGATAGCTGCCCGCGAGGTTTCCCCGGTCGAGGTAACGCGTGCCGTGCTGGATCGTGCGGCCAGGCTCCAGTCGGAACTCAACTGTTTCATAACGCTTTGCCCCGACGAGGCCATGCAGGAGGCACAGGCCGCGGAGCAATCGATCATGCGCGGGGAACCCACAGGATTGCTGCACGGGATTCCTTATTCCTGCAAGGACCTGGTTAACACCCGCGGGGTGCGTACGACATTCGGCTCCCTGCTGTTCGCGGACAACGTCCCGACCGAGGACGCGGTAGCCGTTGCCCGACTACGCCGACAAGGAGCCATCCTTATCGGGAAGACGACCACATCGGAGTTCGGAGCGAAGTGCCTCACCGATGCGCCTCTGTTCGGTCGTACCCGCAATGCCTGGCATMCCGGCCACACCAGCGGTGGTTCCAGCGGTGGCGCGGCGGTGGCAGTAGCGGCCGGGCTCGCCCCGATCGGCATTGCCACGGACGGCGGCGGTTCCACCCGGATTCCGGCGGCCTGCAATGGTGCCGTCGGCCTGAAACAAAGCATCGGCTTGGTACCGCACTCTCAGGTGGAGGATGCCTTTGGCAACCTCACCTATGTCACGCCTATCTCACGCACGGTGGCCGATACTGCATTGATGCTCCAGGCGATGGCCGGTGAAGACGCTTCAGACCCTTGGTCCGCTGGCGCGCGCGCGGCCGACTATGTAGATGCGACGCGCACTGCCACCGACCTGMGGGGCAGGCGCATCCTGTTCGCGATCTCGCCACCCGGGCGACCGGTCGCCGCAGATGTGGCCGCGTGCTTCGCGTCTGCCCTGGACCGGTTGCAGGACCTGGGCGCGGATCTCGCAGAGATGCCTGGCTCGGCCTTCGACATCGAGCCGCTCTGGCGAACCATCAACCACACGGTATGGCGAGCGCGCTTCGGTCAGATGGCCCTGCAGCAGCCTGACCGGCTCAGCCCTTCGCTGTTGCAACAGCTGGCCCTTGCCAATGAATTCAGCGCGGTCGACTACCAGAGGGCCAACTTCGAACGCACCCGCTTGTTCCGGCACGTGCAGGCGCTGCTTCGTGACCACGACTTCATCGCCGTTCCCACCATCGCGCGCACCGCCCTGCCGATTGACCAGGATCTGTTCGGGCAGATAGAGATCGACGGCCGGCTGTACGACGAGGTGCGATCCAACTGGTTCCCCTGGACCATGCCGTTCAACCTGACCGGCCACCCCGCCATCACCCTGCCCTGCGGTTTTGGCCGTGACGGACTGCCCGTCGGCTTGCAGTTGGTGGGGCGTCTGCGCGGGGAGTCCGACCTGCTCGGCGCGGCTGCGCTGTTCGAGGCCTCTCAGAATCTCTTGTCCCGCTGGCCAGACGTGGAGGTGCCATGAAGAAATCGATACGCCGTTTGCTTGCGGCTGCCTCGGTGGCCGGGCTGGCCGCCGTGCAAGCGAATCCAGCCGGCGCGCAGCCTCCTGCAGCGACGGGAAGCACAACTCCCTTGCGGCTTGTTGTCGGCTTCCCGCCCGGGGGCGCGCTGGACATCCTCGGGCGCTCGCTGGCCGAGCAACTGCGGTTGGCCGGCATGGGCCCGGTGATCGTGGAAAACAGGCCGGGCGCGTCKACGCGCATCTCCATCGACTACGTGAAGCGATCACAGCCGAACGGCAGGACTGTGCTGCTTTCATCGAATGCGCCGATGGTCATCTTCCCGATGACCTACCGGCGGCTTGACTATGACGTCGATCGCGATTTCATTGCTGTGGCGCAGCTTGCGGAAGTCCCTACGGTGATATCGGCGGGCGCGGATCGCCCCTACAAGACGCTGCGGGAATACGTGAGCTGGGTCCGTGCGAACCCATCACAGGGCAGCGTCGGCCTCACCTCGCTGGGCGGGACACTGCATTTCGCCATCCTCGGCATGGGCCGAACCGTAGGCGTACCGCTCAGGCCGGTGGCCTACAAGGGAGGCGCGCCGCTTGTGACGGACCTCGTGGGCGGGCACGTTMCGTTAGCCACCGACGCCCTGGCCAGYCAGCTGGAGCTTTATCGCGCTGGCAAGATTCGCATTCTGGCCGTGTCCGGCACCCATCGAAACGCGGCCCTCCCCGATGTGCCAACCGTGCGTGAAGATGGCATCGACGCATTMGATCACGCGAATGCGTCGTACAGCGCCTTTGTGCCTGCGGGGACGCCCCCGGAGGTGGTGCAACGGTTGGAGCAGGCATTCGTTGCCGCCATGCAGAAACCGGAGATGAAAGCCCTGTTGCCGCGTGTCGGTCTGGAAGCGACTGGCCTGCCTGGCGCGGCCGTGACCCGCACGCTGCACGCCGAGCGCGAGTTCTGGCGCCCGCTCGTCCAGGCATCGGGATTTCGCAACGAGGACTGAGCTGGCGGCGCGCAGACCACCAATAGCAACAGCAACAGCAACAGCAATAGCAAGGAGACAAAGACATGAGAAGCGATACCGAGCAGCTTTCTTCCCCGGCAATGCCCGACGGCATGGATCCGGCCGAGTGGCAGCTGCGCTGCGACCTCGCCGCGTGCTATCAGCTCACCGACCTGTACGGAATGTCTGACCTCGCGTCGACGCACATCTCGGTCATGCTGCCCGGGCCCGAACACCATTTCCTGGTCAACCCGCTGGGCACGCTGTTCGACGAGATGACGGCTTCGGCCCTGCTCAAGGTGGACCTGGCCGGCCGCGTCGTGAAGGGCGATCCGTCATTGCTCAATCCCGCCGGCTTCATCATCCACAGCGCCATTCACATGTCGCAGTMTGATCTGCAATGCGTCATGCACAGCCACACGCGCGCCAACAACGCTGTCGCGATGCAGGCCATGGGGCTGCGGCCGCTCAGCCAGAAGGCCTGCGTCATGCTGGACTTGCTCGGCTACCACGACTACGAGGGCGCAGCGCTGGATGAGGACGAACGGCAGCGGCTGGTGCGCGACCTCGGCCCGGAAGGTCGCGTTCTGATCCTGCGCAACCACGGTGCGCTCACGGTTGGCCGCAGTGTGGGAGAGGCGTTCTGCTGGATGCTGCGCCTGGAGACGGCATGCCAGTACCAGATCGATGGCCAGGCCGGTGGCGTGGCCCTTCACGAACTGTCCGAGGCCACCATCCGGCACACCCGCGCTCAGGGGCGCAAGATGCTCGGTCCCGGCGGCTTCCTGGAGGTTGGCAAGGTGGAATGGCCTGGCCTCTTGCGCAAGCTCGAACGGGAGCGAGGTACCTCGTACCGCACTTGAGAGCCGGCCTTGGCGGCCGCAGGCCGCGGCCTGGATCCTAAGGATCTACGGATCTAAGGATCTAAGGATCTAGAGGATAGAGAAACTGATCGACTTCGCAACCGCATCGCGGATGTGCTGKATGCGCTCCCGGTTTAGCTGCTCCGCCGCAGCGCCATCGCCGCGCCTGATGGCATCCAGCAGCTTCTCGTGTTCCTCGATCGCGGCTTCCATGCGGCCCGGCAGCACGGCGGTTCGATTGCCCATCAGGCGCAACTGATTCTCGATGGCGAGGACGTACTCAGCCAGCGTGTCGCTGCGGCAGCATTCGACGAGCACACGGCGAAACGCCAGCGCGTGGTCAAGATAGCCGGCGACATCTCCCTTCTTCGCGCAGGCAGTCAGTTGCTGGAGCGACTTCTTCAGCGTCTGCAGGTGCGCGGCATCCATATGCCGCGTCGCCAGACGTGCCACCAGACCCTCGAGCACCTCGCGGATGTCCAGCAACTCAAGCACATCTTCCGGAGTCAGCTGCCTCACCGTGACACCTACGAACGGCGTCCGGCTGACGAGTCGCTCGGTCTCCAGTTGGCGGATGGCCTCCCGGACGGGCGTGCGGCTCACTTCGAATTCCGCGGCAAGATCCTGCTCTGTCAGCTTTGCGCCTGGCCGCAGGTCTCCGCGCAGGATGCCGGAGCGAATCCGCTCGCAGACCTGCTCCACGGACAGCGGCTGGGGATCGCGTTTACGCAATGCGTTTGATTTTGGTTCACTCATGAGGACTTTATACAGGAGTCTGTGAGGTGCTTCAACGCAGAGCCAGGTACTCCGCAGCCATGGCCGGCATCTGCAATATGAGGAGGTGAAGGCCGTCCGGGCCGGCACGGCAGGCACCGCCGTGCTCACCCGCCGAGATGAACCGGCTCTCCCACTCCTGCAACCGGCTTTCCGGTGCGCTCAGCTCACCCGCAAGGACGAGCTGGAACTGCCCCGAGCCACGGGCGGCCGGGACGCTCACTTCCGAAAACGGCGGAAGCTGCAATGCATAGGCCTCGGGTTCGCTTCCATCGGCGCCAATCAGTTCGGCACGCAGCGGGGCCTTCAGTGCCCGGAGCTGCCCGATCGTTCGGGGTTCATGTACTGGCCCGTGCGCGTTCCGCTTCGGTCCGCGGCGCAGCTTGTCGCGCGCAAGCGGAAGAAAGTTCGCGCCGGTTTCGAACGCCGCGCGGATCGTGAAGTAACTCAGCCCCTGCGGCCCCGCCACCAAGGGCCCATACCCTGTGAATGCGCCGGCGTAGTGGACGGAGCCGGGCCCGACCGCACGAGACCCCAGGGATCCCGATCCTTGCTGGAAGACCTGGAATTGATTCTGTGTATGAAAGTGCGCAGGCAGCACCGAATGCGCAGGCTGCTCCACCAGGAATATGGTGGGAGACAGGCACGGGTCGGATCCGGCCTGCATCCACTCACTGCGATGGAAGCTGAAGCCGTTCTCCAAGACCCGGTGGTGCCGCGTGTCACGAGCGAGCGTGGCAGAGCCGATAGCAATCATTGCATCACTCCAGGCGGGCGCCGGACGCCTTGACGACGGCCGCCCACCGCCCCATCTCGCCATGCATGAAGGTCCTGAATTCCGCCGCGGTACTGCTGCGGGGGCGGCCACCCAGGGCGGCGATCCGCTGGGACAGTTCGGGAGACTGGACAATCCTGGCGAGTTCTGCGCTCACCTTGTCCACGACAGGTTTCGGGGTGCCCGCGGGCGCGAGCAGACCCACCCACGGGACCACGTCGAAGTCTTCCATGCCCATGCCGCTCTCGGCGACTGTCGGTACGGACGGCAGTGCGGTCAGGCGCTCCCGGGAACTCACCGCAATCGCACGCACCTTGCCATTGGCGAGGAAGGGCTGCGCGCCCGCAAAGGCATCGAAGGCAACCTGCACCTCACCCGCGGCAAGGTCGGTCAGCGACTTGGCAGAACCGGCATAGGGGACGTGCGTCATTTCCATGCCGGTTCGCCGCATGAGCTCCGACATCGCCAGATGGGACACCGAACCGTTACCTGGGGAGGAATAGTTGACCTTTCCCGCGTTCGCCTTCGCGTAGGCAACCAGCTCCTTCACAGAGTGGATGGGAAGCGCGCTATTGACCATCAGCAGGAGCGGCGCATCGTAGACCAGGCCGATCGGCTCGAAATCCCTGGCCGTGTCGTAACGCAGGTTCCGATACAGGAAAGGATTGCCAGCCAGAGCCGCCGAGGCCGACAGCGTCATCACGCTGCCGTCGGCGGGCATGCGCGCAACCGCCGCCAGCGCCAGGCTGCCGGACTGCCCCGGCATATTCTCCACGATCAGCAATCGCCCGATCGCCGGACCGAGGCGGTTGGCCAGGATCMGGGCGACCACGTCGACAGATTGGCCCGAGGGATAGCCCACAATCAATTTCCCCGTTTCCTTCTGCGCGAAGGCTGCGCCGCTGACGAACAGAACGGCAACGACAGCMAGCCGGACGATGCTTCGGACGATTGCCATGGTTGGTCTCCTTGCTTCTTGATTTGGCTACGGGCAGCTTACGCGCCGAGCATCTTGATGATGGAGGAAAAGTCGAGCCGGCCACGCCCGGCGGCACAGTGCATGGCGTAGACCGAGGCGGCCGCCGCACCCAGCAATGCCGGCGACTGGCTGGCAACCRCAGCCTGCTCCGCCAGCCGCAAGTCCTTCAACATCAGCTCGGAAGCGAAGCCGCCTTCGTAATCCCGGTTGGCCGGCGCGGATGGCACCAGGCCGGGCTCAGGCGCATAGCTCGTGAGCGCCCAGCACTGGCCCGAAGACGCCGAGGCAATTTCGTGGAACCTGCGTGRATCCAGCCCCAGTCGCTTGGCCAGATGCAGGGCCTCGGAGACGGCCACCATGGAAATGCCCGCCAGCATGTTGTTGCAGATCTTCGCCGCCTGGCCGGCGCCCGCCGCGCCTGCATGGAAAATGTTCTTGCMCATCGCGCGCAGCAGTCCGAGGGCACGCGCGAAGGCTGCTTCCGTGCCTCCGACCATGAACGTGAGTGTCCCCGCCGCCGCGCCGCCTACGCCGCCGGAAACGGGAGCGTCAAGCGTGACAAGCCCCTTCTTGCGCAGCGTTTCGTGGAAGACAGCGCAGGACGCGACATCGATCGTCGAGCAATCGATCACAAGCGCTTCAGGTGCGAGCGGCAGGGTGTCTGCCGTGAGCACATCCAGCACATGCCGGCCGCTGGGCAGCATGGTGATGACGACCTCCGCCCCGGATACCGTTTCCTCGACCGAAGCCCGCGGCCGGAGGCCCGCATGCAATGCGCGCTCCATCGAGCCCGCGTCGAGATCGAAACAGCGAACGTCATGCCCTGCCTCCTTCAGCCGGCACGCCATGGGAAATCCCATATTGCCCAATCCAATGAAACCGATCGCAGCCATTCTTGTCTCCTCGTACCGAGCGCAGCTCAGTTCATGTTGAAGATCACGGTCTTCTTGTGCGTGAAGTGGTCCAGCATTGCCTCCAGCGACGCCTCGCGGCCAAGGCCGGATTGCTTCACGCCCCCATAGGACAATCCCGGCTGGACCACGATGTTCTGGTTCACCTGCACGAAGCCTGCCTGCAGGCGCCGGGTGGCATCCAGCGCGGTCTTCAGGTTCTGCGTCCAGATGGTTGCAGCCAGTCCATAGTCGCTGTCGTTGGCTTGCGCCACGGCTTCTTCGTAACTTGAGAAGCGGATCACGCACGTCACGGGCCCGAAGATTTCCTCGCGTGCCAGCCGGGACGCGTTGCMCAAGCCGGTAAAGATGACCGGCCTGATGAACAGCCCCTGCCGAAGCGACTCGTCTGCAGGCAATTGGGAGCATTCGAGCGCGCGGGCACGAGGCTCGGCTCGACCGCTTTCGATGTAGCCGAGAACCTTGTCGAGCTGGGCGCGCGAGATAACGGTGYCGATGTCCGTCGCTTCATCCAGGGGATCGCCCATCTTCAGCGTGTCAACGCGCGCCTTGAGCATGGCGACGAACTCATCGTGCACCTTGTCCTGCACGAAGATTCGGCTGGCGGCCGTGCAGCTCTGTCCCTGGCGGGTGAAGCGCATGCCGCTCACCGCGCCGGCGACGGCCTTCGCGATGTCGGCGTCCTCCATCACGATCATGGGGCTCTTGCCGCCGAGCTCGAGCGTGACGGGGATGAGCTTCTCTCCAGCCGTGCGTGCCACGATTCGCCCCGTTTCGACGGAGCCGGTGAACGTCACCTTGCCGACCGCGGGGTGCGCGACCAGCGGTGCTCCGCATTCGGGCCCGAAGCCCGAGACGATGTTCAGCACCCCCGGGGGCAGCGCCTGGCTGAGGATCTGGCAGAGCCTCAAGACTGCCAGTGGCGCCTCTTCGGCCGATTTCACGACAACCGTGTTGCCGGCCACCAGCGCCGGGGCGATCTTCAGCGCCATCAGCATCATGGGGGCGTTCCAGGGAATGATGACGCCCACCACCCCAATCGGTTCGCGCTGCGTGACGGTCAGCATGTCCGGGCTGAACGGCACGCTTTCGCCCTTGAGTTCCGAGGCCAGGCCGCCATAGAACTGCAACGCGTCGGCAACGACAGACGCTTCGACCCGGCTCTCGGTGCGCAGTGCCTTGCCGGTCTCCAGAGCCACCAGCCGACCTAGTTCCTCCACGTGCTCTGCAATCAGGCGCGAGCAGTCGGCCAGCAGGGCGCCACGCTTGCGCGCCGGCATTGCAGCCCAGGCGGGCTGCGCCTGGGCCGCCGCATTCGCTGCTCGTTCGACGTCGCTTGCGTCGCTTTGCGCCGCGTATCCGATCTCGCGTCCGGTTGCAGGGTTGACTACCGGGAACGTATCTCCCGAACGGGCCCTCACCAGGTCCCCGCCGATCAGGTTGTAGCCGCTTATCGCGCGAGCCAGACGGTGCKGATCGATGTCCGCCGTGAGYTTGTTCTGAGTCATMATCGGCCTCCGTTMACTTAGCGGCGGACGCCACGGCCGGCCAGCGCTTTTTTACCTTGATCACGCGCGCGCTGCCCCGGCGCACAAAGCGGCGTGTGTCGTCCGTGCCCGCCTGGTAGTCCCAGGTAGGCTGAATGCCCTCGGGCAGCGAGTTGATAAACTTGCGGCGCGCCTGGCTGGCAAGCACCTGCTGCGTGATTGCGGCCGGATCCCACCGGGAGAGCACGCGTGCCTTCAACTCGGCAAGTACCTGCGGCTGTTCTTGCGCGATGTTCGCCAGCTCGTTCGGGTMGGCCTCCATGTCGAAAAGCAGGTCTGGATGGCCATGGGTGTACACATACTTGTATCGGCCACGCCGCAGCATGCAGCATGGACCAGTGACGCCCTCGGCGGTGTACTCGACGAACGCTTCCGCCTCGCCGTCGTCATCGCCTGTCGCGAGCAGCGGCACGAGGCTGCGACCATCAACCGGCTCGACCCAGGCCGGCGTTTGCCCATCCATCGCAAGATCCAGCAATGTGGGGAGCAGGTCCACGTGAGAAACCGGCTCCGCGATGCGCCGGGGTTCGCGCTTGCGCGGGTCATAGACGAGCAGCGGAACCTTGGCCGACCAGTCGAAGAACACGCGCTTGAACCACATGCCGCGTTCGCCCAGCATGTCACCGTGATCGGACGTGAACACGACGATGGTGTTGTCCTCGAAGCCCGCGCGCTTGAGCGTCTCCAGCAGGCGGCCCACTTTGTCGTCGACATAGCTCACCATCGCATAGTAGGCGTGGCGCGCACGCCGCACTTGCTCGTCGGTGGCCCCTTGCTTGTCCAGCCCGTGGGAATACTGCACCCACTGGCTGAGCTTGTCKCGCGCCTGCATCGGCATGTCGCCGACAACGGGCAGGTTGATCTCCTCCGGCGAGTAACGATCCAGGTATTCGGGAAGGATGTGATAAGGCGGATGGGGGTGCGTATAGGAAACGCACATGAAGAACGGTTGCTCGTCCTCCCTCGCGAGGTCGTACAGGCGCTGGATCGCCTTCGCCTCGACCTCCTCGTCGTAATCGAGTTGCAGGCTGCGGAAGCAAGAGCCGCTCTCGTCCACGGTGGTCAGGTTGTGTCCAGGTGAATAGAAGCTGAACTCGCMCTCCGCCCAGTCCGCTGCCCAGCCGAAGTCAGCCGGGTAGATATCGGTTGTAAGGCGCTCCTGGAAGCCGTGCTTCTGGTCAGGGCCCACGAAGTGCATCTTGCCGCCGAGGATGGTCTTGTAGCCCTGCTGCGCGAGGTAATAAGGCAGCGTGGGCGTGGCGGCCTGGAACTCGCACGCATTGTMGAACGCGCCGATGCGCGTGGCGAACTGGCCTGCAAGCAGCGAGAACCTGGCAGGCGCGCACAAGGGGAAGTTGCAGTAGGCGTTGTCAAAGACTGCGGACCGTTCGGCKAGCGCCTGGAGGTGAGGCGCCTTCACGGCGGTGTTGCCATGGAAGGGTAAAACCGGCGCCGAGAGTTGGTCGGCCATGACGAAAAGAATGTTGGGCTTGCGCATGATTCTCCTTTATTGCACAACGGTTGCATTTCCGTTGTATGCAATATAGAGTGGGACATGCGATCTTACAAGTGGAGAAAGCATGACCGACCCAACTTCCTTGCCGCTTTCGGGGATTCGCGTCCTGGATCTCACCAGGGCGCTTGCCGGCCCCTTCTGCACGATGGTCCTGGGCGACCTGGGCGCCGACGTGATCAAGGTCGAGCCCGCGGGCGGCGACATGATCCGCCATTGGGGGCCTTTCGACCGCGGCACCAGCGCTTACTACCTGAGCGGCAACCGCAACAAGCGCGGGATCGCCATCAACTTCCGCGATCCCCGCGCGCTTGACCTGCTGCGCGATCTCGCCGGCCAGTACGACGTGATCGTGGAGAACTTTCGTGCCGGCGCCATGGAATCCATGGGTCTTGGGTACGAAGCGCTTGCCGAAGCGAACCCACGGCTCATCTATGCGAGCGTCACCGGCTTCGGCCGGTCGGGGCCGGCGAGTCAACGTCCAGGGTTCGACCAGATTGCGCAGGGGTACTCGGGACTCATGAGCGTGACGGGCATGCCGGAATCGGGACCGGTCAGGGTGGGTGTGGCGATCGGTGACCAGACTGCCGGGATGTGGTGTGTCATCGGCATCCTTGCTGCCGTAGCACAGCGCCATGCGACAGGGCGAGGCCGCCGGGTGGAGACATCACTGCTGGCAGGACTCGTCGGGCTCATGAGCGTCCAGGCCCAGCGTTACCTGAGTCTGGGGGAGATTCCCGGTCTCGCCGGCAATACGCACCCTGTGATTGCGCCGTACGGCGTGTTCCAGACCGCGGATGGGCCATTGAACATCGCACCGGCGACAGCCGAGATGTGGCGGCGCCTGTGCGAGGTGCTTGAACTCCGAGAGCTCATCGATGATCCGCGCTACGCGACGAATGCAGCGCGGATCGAGCGGCGCGCCGAGCTCAAGGAGATCATCGAGGCCAGGTTGAAGGCGCACAGCCGCAAGGAGTGGACGGAACGACTGCTGGCGGCCGATATTCCGGCTGGGCCGATCTACAACGTTGCGGATGTCTTCGCTGACGAACAGGTCATTCACTCGCGGCTGGTGGAGCAAGTCCAGCATGCGGAGCTGGGTTCTATCCGCCAAGTCGGCAGCCCGATCGCCTTCGACGGCCGCCATGGGGAATCCATTCGGCGCGCGCCGCCCTTGCTCGGCGAGCACACGTTCGATGTCCTTCGGGAGCATGGATTCATCACGCCTGACCTGGAAGCACTGGCGCGCGAAGGCATCATCCTGCAACACGGCCACGACCCCAAGCCATGACATCCGCAAAGCCTACCCTTGAAATCGCCGGCGCGACGGCGACGATCACACTCCGACGCCCTGCCGAGCACAACCGGCTTGACCCAGACGATATCGGGATCCTGCTGCGGTTCGTGGAACAAGTGAGGTGCGACCCGGCCTTGCGGCTGCTCGTGCTGACGGGCGAAGGCGAGAAAACCTTCTGCTCGGGCTATACGCTGAGCCAGATCGGCACGCGCCTGGACCGGTCGCTCGAAGACATGATCGACGCCCTGGAAAACCTCGAGCTCCCGACGTTATGCGCGATGAACGGCAGCGCCTACGGTGGCGGCACGGACCTCGCCTTGGCTTGCGATTTCCGTGTCGGCGTTCACRGTTGCAAGCTGTTCATGCCCGCCGCGAAGTTTGGACTGCACTACTACCCAGGGGGTCTGCGGCGCTTCGTTTCGCGYCTGGGCTCTCCCGCAGCCAAGAAAATCTTCCTGACTTCCATGACGCTCGAAAGCGAGGAATTGCTCCGGATCGGCTTTCTCACCGACCTTGTGCGCCGCGAGGACCTCCCCGACGTCATCGACACGTATGCAGGGAACATCGGGGATTGCGACCGGGACGCCGTTCGCTMCATGAAGCGGCACATCGATGCGATTGCCGGCGGTGAATGGAACGAGAGCATCGGCAGATCGGCCTACGAAGCCTCCMTGCGCGCCGAGGAAACTGTGCGACGCCTTGCCGAGCTCGCGGCCAGGTAGGCCTCCAGCCCTGTCCGTTCCGCAGTCTTGGCCCTGGCAACGAACGTCCCAGGCCGTTTAGCGCCGTCCCTCGACAGCCAGGTGTGCCCGCTCAACGGCTGGACAGGTCGTATGGACCGCGAACGAAGCTGCATACGCGTGCGGAGGTCTGCGCAATGAAATCCAGAGCCCTGGAAAAGCTGGCTTGGCGATAGACGGCCGAATACACGAGCGCAGGCGGCATTGGATCGGTACGGACAATACGCAGCAGGCCGGCTTCGATGTCCGGCGCGAAGTAATMGACGGCCAGCTGACTGATGCCGAGCCCTTCGATGGCAAGCTCGCGCAGCACCGTCAGGCTATTTGTCGAGAACACCTTCTTGAAGCGGAAACCGTGCTCATGGAGCCACGCGCCGTAGAAAGCATTCTTGGCTGACCCCGCCGACTGCTCCAGCACAGGGTAGTCGGAAAATTCCGCGGGTTTCAGGGGGCGGTCGGGCAAGTCCAGCTTCGGGCTGGCCATCCACAAATCCTCCACCCGGCCCACCTCGACGCACTTGTAGGCGTCGCCCCAGAAGGTCCCGGGCAGGATGGCCAGATCGATCGTATTGGCCTCCAGCGCACCAAACAGGTTCATGCCCGCATCGACGACCAGCTCGACGTGCAATGCCGGATGCTGAGCCTTGAGTTCGCGCAGCAGCTTTGTCAGCCATGTCAGCGCCACGAGTTCGGTGACCCCGATGCGAAAGGTACCCTT
This sequence comes from Cupriavidus sp. 05T41, assembly GCF_056396525.1. Taxonomy (NCBI): domain Bacteria; kingdom Pseudomonadati; phylum Pseudomonadota; class Betaproteobacteria; order Burkholderiales; family Burkholderiaceae; genus Cupriavidus; species Cupriavidus sp. 05T41. The sequence goes on along the minus strand of NZ_JBFTLQ010000041.1, from coordinate 33,956 downwards.
GATATCGTCGTCCAGACCGATCTCGCTGGCAATTCGCCCTTTGAGGTGCATGGCCTCCTCCGCGAGCGGGAGCAGCCGTGTACCGGATTGCGTTGGGACCAGCCCCTTGGGCATGCGATGCACCAGCTGAACGCCTAGTGCCTGCTCGAGTTCGATTACCCGCTTCGAGACCGCGGACTGCGTCGTATTGAGTTTTGCCGCCGCCGAGGTGAACGATTCATGCGAGACGCTGAAATAGAAGGCTTCAAGCTGCTTTAAAGTCACATTCACATTGATCTACCCCGCTCCATCTGCTTTCCGCTCGCACCACGAAGCAGCACTATACGAAAAAATGGAATGGCTGGGGTGGCCGATTACTCGTTTGTGGCGTGCCGGACAAGGCTGGATACTTCTTTCAAGCCCAATCACCCCTAGCCGGACATCCATGCTGACACTCTCCGATCGCCTCAACCGCATCAAACCATCTCCGAGCTCGATGGCGGGCCAACGGGTCAGGGAACTCCGGTCTGCCGGCCGCGATGTCATCGGCCTGACGGCCGGCGAGCCAGACTTCGCCACGCCGGCTCATATCCGCGAGGCGGCATGGCAAGCCATGAACACCGGCAAGACGGGATATACCGATGTCGGCGGCACGGTGCCATTGCGCKAGGCCGTGGCACGCAAGTTCGCGCGCGAAAACAATCTGCACTACCAGCAGAATGAAATCATCGTCAGCACCGGCGCCAAGCAGGTGATCTTCAACGCCATCCTTTGCACGATCCAGCGCGGCGATGAGGTCATCGTGCCCGCGCCGTACTGGGTGTCGTACCCGGACATCACGATGTTTGCCGGTGGCACGCCCGTGTACGCGGCCTGCGAGCCGGAGCACGATTTCAAGCTGATGCCTGAAGAACTTGAGCGCGCCATCACACCGCGTACGCGCTGGCTTATCCTGAATTCGCCGAACAATCCTAGCGGCGCCGCCTATACCCGCGACGAACTGGTCGCGCTGGCAGAGGTGCTCGAGCGCCACCCCCATGTCTGGATCATGACCGACGACATCTACGAGCACCTGATGTACAACGGCACCKGATTCGTATCCATGGCGCAGGCGGCGCCGCAGCTCGCCGACCGGACGCTGACCATCAACGGCGTATCCAAGGCCTATGCCATGACAGGATGGCGCATCGGATACGCAGGCGGGCCGGCCGCGCTKATCAAGGCCATGGTCAAGCTGCAATCGCAGAGTACTTCCGGCGCCAACGCCATTGCGCAGGCCGCGGCTCTCGCGGCACTCGACGGCCCGCAAGACTTCATCGCTGCGAACCGCGAGGTTTATCGGCAGCGTCGGGATTTCCTGGTCGATGCCCTCGACAAGATCGACGGCATCGAATGCAAAGCGCCCGCCGGGGCCTTCTACCTCTTTGCATCGTGCCACCAGCTCTTTGGCTCCCGCACACCCGATGGCCGCGAGATTCGCACCAGCGATGACTGGACCGCATGGGCGCTGGAGTCGGCCAACATCGCCATGCTGCAGGGCTCCGCATACGGCGTCGACACCCATTTCAGGCTCTCCTTCGCAACAAGCATGGACGTGCTTGCCGAAGGAGCGCGACGTATCGCGGCCGCGGCCCAGGCGTTGATCCGGCCATAGCCCGACACCGTATTCCCAGAGATCCGATACGGATCCACATTGTCCTTGCCTACCACTACCACACGCCCTCATCCATCATGCGTAGCCTGCCAAAGCGTTCGCTCCCTTCGCGCTTCCTTCAAGTTCTTGCTGCCGGCCTGACGCTGGCGGCTTGTCTGCCCGCACACGCCGAGGAGGCCTATCCGTCCCGGCCGGTCCGGATTCTCGTCGGTTTCTCGCCGGGCGGCTCCAACGACATCGTGGCCCGCATCATCGCCCCGAAACTGGCCKACGCGCTGGGCAAGCAGGTCCTGATCGACAACCGGCCCGGCGCCGGCGGGAACATCGCCGCGGACGTCATGCTCAAGGCACCCGCCGATGGCCATACGCTCATGATCTGCACCACGGGCATGCTGTCGATCCAGCCGTTGCTCCAGAAGATGACGTACGACTCCCAGACCGACATCGTGCCGGTCTCGCTGATCGCCAATACGCCTTACGTCGCGCTGGTCAACGCGTCGCTGCCGATCCATAACGTCAAGGAACTGATTGCCTACGCCAAGGCCAATCCCGGCAAGCTCAACTACGCATCGTCCGGCAACGGCACTGCCGGGCACCTTGCCGGCGAGATGCTCAAGCTGCGGACCGGCATCGACATCGTGCACGTACCGTACAAAGGCACCGGCCAGGCCATGGCCGACCTGCTGGGCGGCCAGGTGTCGCTGATCTTCGACCAGCCGATCAGCTCGCTGCAATACGCGAAGTCCGGCAAGCTGCGCGTGCTCGGCGTTGCCGCCCTGCGCCGCCTCGACGGACTGCCCGACGTCCCGACCTTCGCAGAATCCGGTGTCAACGGCTTCGATCCCGTCGCATGGACCGGCCTATGCGCCGCCAAGGGTACGCCGGCGGCAATCGTTGCCCGTCTTCAGAAKGAGGTCCAGCAAGTGCTGCGCCAGCCCGACATCGCGCAGCGGCTGAAACAGGACGGCATGGAAGTCGTAGGCAGCTCTCCCGAGAAGTTCCGCGAATTCCTCGTGACGGACAAGCGCAAGTGGTCGGATGTCATCAAGGCAGCCAACGTGACAATGAACTGAAGGGAAGAAGATCATGGCAAACKAACATGCACAACGCGCTATCGAACAGGATTTCAAGCGCGTATCACCTGAGCTGATTGCACGCGCATCGCAATTTCCATCGTCGATCCTGGCCGACGTCGCCGGCCGCCGCGGCGGCATGCACGGACGGATAACCGCAATGGATCACCGCAGCCGCTTCTGTGGGCCGGCGCTCACCGTCGAAGTCCGGCCCGGTGACAATCTGATGATCCATGCCGCAATGGCGATCGCGCAGCCCGGTGATGTCATCGTCGTGGACGGCAAGGCAGACCAGTCCTGTGCACTGATGGGCGCAATCATGGCCAATCAGTGCAAGGCCATCGGCGTCGCGGCGGCCGTGCTGGACGCCGCAGCCCGTGATCGTGATGAAATCTGCGAACTGGGCTTTCCGATGTATTCKGTCGGCACCAATCCGAACGGCCCGACCAAGCTGGTGCCCGGCCGCGTCAATCGCCCGATCCAGTGCGGCGGCGTGGCCGTCCAGCCAGGCGATCTCGTCGTCGGAGATGCCGACGGCATTGTMGTGATCGAGCGCGACATGGTCGCCACGGTGCTGGACAAGGCCGCCGAGAAGGTGGCTGCGGAACGCGCCCGCATCGACAACATCCGCTCGGGAAAATCGATCCGACCGTCCTGGCTGGAAGCCGCACTCATCGCCGCAGGTATCCTGAAACAGGGAGAGGCGCTTTAATCGCTGCCGGCGCGAACGAGCAGATGAAATCCAGCAAAGGGGCCAACGCCGTCGTTGTGTTGGCCCTCGAAAACATTCGATACCCGACCCGCGAGCAAATCGGTCATCGCCTGGCCGGCATGATTTCTGTTCCAAGCAGTAGAACAGAACGGCACGTCGCCAGCGCCGCCCGTCACCCCGATTTAAGGCGATAGCCAGACGATGGCGTGCAAACCTGGATTGCGGAAGTTGCCACGCGAGTTAGCGTGGCCTCGCCTGGCGGCGTCCTTGACTACGCCTCCGGAATCAGGAACTTGTCACGGTTCTTGCCTAGCCAGGCTGGTGCACGACCGCGACCCGTCCAGGTAGCGCCGGTCTTCGGGTCCTGGTATTTAGGCGGCAGCGAAACCTTGATCTTTTCTGCAGGCGCCACGCTCGAGGCAGGACGGCCGCGACGTCGTTTTGGCGCGAGGTCTTCGGCGGTCAATTCGTACTGGGCCATCAAGGTCTGAATCTGCTCGATAACATCKGCAACTTCAGTGGCACGCACTTCCACAAGTTGTGCTTCGAGCTTTTCCTTCTCTGCCAGCAACTGCTTGTATGTGGCMATCGCCTTTCTCCAATTGGTTCCAATTCTCGGAATCGTACATTAATTATCACGATGGAGCATGTCTAGATCGTACTTTTTCCCGCACCATTGAATAATGGAAATGGATTTCTTCCTTCAGCTTGCTAGTCAGCATGTCGATCCACCTGGTGCAATCGCCCGGTCGGATATGGCCGCGGCACAAGGTGCAATTTGCATGCGTGGCTGAATTGCCAATTTGAATTGAGCACGTTGTCAGCCGCCGAGTTGGTGCGCCTTGAGGCGAAGGCAACATCACCGGGCGACGACATTCTCGCGGCGAGGCTGAATGCCGCGGTGATCGGCTTGGGATCTGGTTGGGATCGGCCAGACCCGACCGCTGCGAGAAACCCGCAGTACGCGAGTTCTGGCCGATGCGTGCCTCCCAGATATTCTCAAGGCAACCCAGTCCGAACCGTTGGACCTCGGCGGCAGAGAGGGGCGGCATCACCAAACGCGTGGGCCTGCTACAATCGGCACACTTTTTTTATGGCTGGGCACGATGGGTTTCGAACAACTGGCGGCACTGAAAGAACAACTGGCGAAGCAGGCGAAGTCCGCGCCGCAGGCCAAGGCACCACGCGTACGCCCCGCCGTGCCGGTCAAGCGATCCAAAGCTGTGGTTCCCGCGGATCGATCCAAACCCGTGGATCCGGTATTGCAGGCCATCGCGAAGCTGCAAAAGCGCTTCCCGGCAGCGTTTCCGAAGAACCCCGCGCCCAAGGTGCCGTTGAAAGTTGGCCTCTTCGAGGACCTGACCAAGCACGCTGAGGAGCTCGCCCTGGCAGAGCCCGCATTGCTCGACGCGCTCCGGACCTGGTGCCGCGGCACCCGATACTGGACCTGCCTGGCGGAAGGAGCGCCGCGCGTGGATCTGTCGGGCCAGGAGGCKGGACAGGTATCGCAGGCCGATGCGAAATGGGCGCAGCAGCTGCAAGCCCGTCGCGCAATGCGACCGGCGCAACACCCAGCGAAAGCCGCCAAGGCCAACTGAACGGCCAGCAAACAACCGCCGCGGGCGTGCCGGGTTCGCGCATGACCGCAAAAGAGCACCGGGAGTCGCCCGCATCCATGTGGGCGTCAGCCTCCCACGCTGCGTGCCGGGAGGCTTTGCCCGCATGGGTGGCATGCCTGCTCGAGCGTGGGGAAACTGCGCCTTCGGGACGACGAGCTTCGTCAAACTCGTACCGTCCGGCGCACCCAAAGCCACGCGCTCCAGATTCGCCCCCTCTAGCGTTCTCCGCCTGGACAGGTTCTCCGCCTGGACAGCACGCCGACGGATGCACGCAATGCCTGGTGGCTTGGCCAATTGGCAACCTCGGCAACCCTYGGTAGCCCTCGGTCCTCCTGGCAGGCCACGACATCGTCACAGATGGACGAGAACAGGCGATTAATTGCGTTTTACTCCGCCCACCGACGTCTGGGCACTGAACTCACTCGCTGCCAGCGGMAGTACGGTTTCGCAGTCCGACTCCCTCCGAGAAGAGTGCGGCAAAAATGTGGCGCTTACGATAATCAGAAAAATGCGGAATTTTTAAACGTCCGCGAGCCGGATTAAACGAGCGGTGCGTGCCTTGACGACAGAATGAATGGGATAGTGGCTCACAGAGCACTACAACATCACTCCCGTACAAGACTTCCAGATCACTAGCGAGATCGGCCCCGTTCATCGCTCCGTCGGCAACGACAAAGGCCGCAAGAGATCTACCCGGCCGCCATACCGCGGTTTCGGCCTGGGGCAGACATATTGGGGATTAATTGCATTTCTCTTGCCGCAAGGATTCTGTCGCAGTCAGGACGCAGGTAAAGATGGACGCCGCAGAAACAGTTGACCCGGTATCCGGCGGGCGATTTCTGCAAACGGACTAGTTGCCCGAGGTAGGTCAGAAGCCGAAGCGCAACTATGCTCTCATAGCATGGCGGCCAAAGCCGCCGGGTCTGGGAGGAAGATATGCGCTTMGCGGCATTCCATGCATCGTACTTGTCGATGCTTCTGCTAGCTGGCTGCGGTGCCCGCGAGCAGTCGGCCGCCCCCGGGGGCGGCAAAGTTGCGGCATCGGGAAGCAGCGAAGCGGCCGTAACCACCGKACCGCAAGAAGCCCTCGAGAGGCCTGCGCCCGCAGGGCCTGGGCGATACGAGATCGCCATTAGTCCCCAGGGCCATGCGAGCCCCCTTCTCCTCGACACGCAAACGGGTCGGATCTGGCAATTGAGGGAGTTCTCAGGCCTGGAAGGCAAGCCAACGGCATGGCAGGAGATGACGATCATCGATGACAAGGCCGGGATGGGAATCACGACTGCCCAATTCCAGAAACTCTATCCCCCTCGCAATACCGCGCCGCCAAGAGAGATTGGCAGACACAAGAGATAAATATCGGCGCAGGCAACGGAACTGGCCACGCGAAACGCAATCACCAGTGACCGGCTATCCCGCCGGATTGYCTGGGGAAGAGCGCCGCGGGTGCATCGGTTGTCGGGCTGGTTTTTTTATAGCACCGGTCTCGCATTCCCTATCGCGTTTGTGCGCCGGGGGACGGTTGCGCCTATATTGGGAACATCCGCGTACGCGGTCGGGCGACGATTTTCCAGTCATTTCGCAATGGGGGTGTCGAGATGAAGATGAAACTGCTGGCCGCCGTCGGCGCTGCCATGGCAGCTACCGGTGCATACGCGCAGTCGACCGTAACGCTGTACGGCATCGTTGACGCGGGGATCGAGTACCAGAACAACCAGCCTGGGGGCAGCCACAGCGTCACCCGAATTACCTCCGGGAATATGTCCGGCAGCCGCTGGGGCTTGCGTGGCGTGGAGGACCTGGGTGGCGGACTGAAAGGGGTCTTCGTGCTGGAAAGCGGCTTCACGGTGGATGACGGCAAGTCGGCCCAGGGCGGGCGCTTGTTCGGCCGCCAGGCCTACGTCGGTGTGCAAAGCCCCTATGGCGGCGTGACCCTGGGCCGCCAACAGACGCCACTCTATGAATTCGGCCTGAAATATGACCCGATGGGCATCTCGACGAACTATTCGATCATTGCGCAGGATGCCAGCCTTACCAGTCGCGCCGACAACTCGATCAAGTACGCCGGCACCTTCAACGGCGTGACCGCCATCGCCATGTACAGCTTCGGCTCGAACACTGGCGGCGGCGCCGCTGGCGAGGTCCCTGGCAGCTTCAAGGTCGGTCAGGAGTACAGCGCAAGCGTTGGTTACACTGCGGGCCCCCTCTCGGTCGGTGCTGCGTACGATGAAATCAACCCCGGCCTGGCGGCCTCCGGCGCCCTCAAGGAGGCCAAGATCCGGCGCGCCACCGTGGCAAGCACCTACTCGTTCGGACCGGCCAAGATGTACGCAGGCTATCGCTGGGCCAAGGCGCTCGATGGCGCCACGCTGCCGGGCAACCTGGGAGCCAACAACCTTTCCAACCTGTACTGGCTGGGCCTGGGTTACAACCTGACGCCGGCATTCTCGCTGACCGGCGCAGCCTACTACCAGGACTTCAAGGGTACCGGTGCCGATCCGTGGCTGTTCGTCGCATCGGCTGACTACACCCTGTCGAAACGCACCGACGCTTATCTGAACCTGGCCTATGCGAAGAACAAGGACGGCTCCAATCTAGGCGTGACCTCGGGCGGTGCCGGTGCGATCGGGGGCACCGGCTTCGGTACGGTCAATGGCAGCGAGAACCAGTTCGGCGCGGTCCTCGGTATCCGGCACAGGTTCTGACTCGACGCGGTTGCAGACGAGCACGGGCGGCCGCGCGCCGCCCGGCCGCCCGGCCGCCCGGCGCCTGCCCTTCTTCCCCTTCCCGTGCCGGGCTGCCTGCCTGGGTGAGGCGTGAAGCGGATTCGGACAAAGGCAAAAGAAAAGGCGCCTCAAACTTCGAAGCGCCTGCGGGAGCCCGCCATCTTGCTGCATCGGACATCGACTGCCCAGGATCGCAATCGGACCCTGACAGGTTCRGCGAGCAGCGGGTACCGTCCGCGATACCCCGTTCAAGCCTGGCGACTCATCGCCAGATCGCGCGCACGACAGGGCGTGGCCATGAACCGKACGAATTCACTATGTCCCCTGCTGCTGGCGCGGCCAACCTCGCACCTTCCTGCGTCACGGTGACGCTGGCCGGCCGCTTCGGCGGCTCAGTGCGTTTCCTAAGTATAGGAGACAGCCTTCTCGCGATAAGCCTCGGGCCGGATGAATCCGTGCCGGATTCATCACGCGCAGCGGCACGCAAGAGCCCGCAATCTGCCAAGGTATGGAAGCCTCTGCGCTACCCGCTGAAAGCGATACCGAGATACCGGCACTGCGCGGTTTCCGTCACCTCCCTGCCGATCTATGCTTGTTTTAGAACATCAATGCGCACCCTGATGAATTGCGCAATCTACAGGCGGGAATCCATGAACGACGACCAGTCCTTATCGCGGCAGCAGGCCGAGACGCGCGAACCCGTCCTGGACGTTGTCGACCGCGTCTCGGAAATGTGCTTCGGCCTGTTCATGGCGCTGACCTTCGTCGGCGCGGTATCKACAACCACCGCGGGGCAGGACGCGGGCCAGACCATGCTGCGCACAGCCCTGGGCTGCAACCTGGCGTGGGGACTGGTCGACGCCGTCATGTTCCTGGTGCGCACGCTCGTCAACCGCGGCAGGCGCCTCGGACTCGTGCTGGCAGTGAGGCACGCACCGGATCCCGTACAGGGGGTGCAGGTCATCCGCAACACGTTGCCGAAGTTGATGAAGACGCTGGTTGCCGACGCGGAACTGGAGGCCATCCGGTCCCGCCTTGTCGCATCCGCAACGGTGCCCAACCGCCCCGCCCTTGATGCGCAAGACCTGCTCGGCGCGGTGCGCATCTTCTGCATCGTCGTGCTTTCCACGTTTCCGGTTGCCCTGCCGTTCGTGCTGCTGGACGACGTCGCGCAGGCCTTGATCCTCTCGCGCTTGCTGACGCTGGTCATGCTCTTCGGCGGCGGCGCGGCCCTCGGGCATTACGCGCKATTCGGCGCCCTGCGCACCGGCCTCGGCATGATGGCGCTCGGCGTGGCGCTGACCATGGCCATCATCGCGCTGGGTGGATGAGATGCGCGCACTGGCGATTGCCCTGGGCTTCGCCGCGTTGGTCCAGTACCGTTCAAGGCGGCGTCAGGCCGCATCCCGGCGCCACTATTGGCGAGCCTTTTGCATTGCCTTGCTGCGCTGCTCCTGAGCTTCCAGGAGCAGCCGGTAGGCCGCGTAGTACTTGTATATGTTCCGCACATAGGTGGTGGTTTCCAGCCCGATCTGTTCCGCCACCACGATCTCGACATTGTTGAACCACTTGTTCGGGTCCAGGCCCCGCTCTTCGGCGGCCTTGCGCATTTTCGCAATATTGCCAGGGCCGGCATTGTAGCTGGCGAAGGCAAATAACGGACGGTTGTTCTCGGTAAACCTGGCATCCGGGAAGTACCGCGTCATCAGTTGGTCCATGTACTTCGTACCGGCATGGATATTCGACTCGACGGTCCTGATGTCGCCCACGTTCAGGCTCTTGCCCGTGGATGGCATGATCTGCATGACGCCGATCGCGCCCACGCGACTGTGCGCTTCCTGGTTCAACTGCGACTCCTGAAAGCCCTGCGCCGCAAGCATCAACGGATCGAAGTCATATTGCTTGCCGTATTTTTCAAACAGGGCAAGCGCTTGCTGGAAGCGCTTGAGCTCGGCGGCCTCGGTGTTATTGGCAATCTGCTTGACCCGTTTCATGGCTTGTTTCAGCCGATAGTCGACCACCCCTTGCTTCTTCGCGTATTGAAGATAGAAGTCGCTGGCGACCTGCTGCAATTGCGGACTGTTCTTGCGCATAGCCCAGCCGATCACGGCATCGGAACGAACCGCGATGTCGTTGTGCACTTTCACCTTCGGCAGGATTTGCGCCCACATCGCGGCCTTCCAGTCATCCACGACCGCAATCTGGAGCAGGCCGGCATTGAGCATCTCGAGAACATCCTCATCCTCAAGCGCGTCGGGCAGCAGCGTCAGCTTGATGGGTGGCTTGCCCGCATCGCGCAGGCGTTTGTCGAGCGCGGTGAGGCTTTMGTAGTAACTGGACGCGCGCCGCACGTGGACAGTCTTGCCGGCAAGGTCCTCCAGCGTGGCAATCTGAGGCGACTTCGGTCCGGTCACGACCAGTTCGCGAACCGGCTTGCGGTCCCGTGGCGCAAAAAAATCCGCTTGCTTGAGCCGCTCGTCCGTCACGGTCAGGTTGCCCGCGGCGATGTCGCCAAGCCCCTGCGCCAGGCCGGGCAGCAAGCGATCCCGCGTGGTCGGAATGATGAAGATGGTGAGGGGACGTTTGCCCAGCCGGTCAGCGTAGGTCTTGTTMAGGTAGCGCTCGAAGTCGCGCATCAGTTCCGCGGTCAGGCCGCGTTCGCTACCTTTGTCGTTGAAATAGAGTGTGCGGCTATAGGGAACGAGGACGCGAATCATGCGCCGCTCAAGCATGGCGTCGAAGTCACCTTGCCACGGCTTGACCGCMAGGTTGAGCTGGCGGGCAGGTGCGGACGCAGCCGGCGCGGAGGCGCTTGCTGCCGGCACGGATGCGCTTGCGGCCGGCGGTCGCTGGTCAACTCCCTGCGCCCCCTGTGCGGCAAAGACAGCCAGGCAAAGTAGTCCAGCCAGCCAATGGAACAATGTGGACGGGCGCATGACGAGATCCTCCGCGCGCATCGGCGCAACGCCCCGGCTGGAAAATTTCGAGTGCTTTGCTCAATACACGGCAGCGCTCGCGATGCAATGCCAGATGCAAAGCGGCAACGCTGGACCTGTCATGCCAGCGTACCCGTGCTGCGGACAAAAGCGAAAGGTAGGCTGCCATTCGCCTCTGGGGCGACATCTAAAGTCTAGTGCATCGTACTTCGGCAAGAAGGCCGCAAATGCACCTGACGTGGCGAATCAGCCGGGCCGCGCCGCCCCCCGCAGCGCCTTGAAATACCATMCCCCCGGGACTTGAGGCGATGACAGCATCATCAACCCCGGCGGCTTCATGCCGGCGTCCGTCGCCTGGACGACCATGACGTTGCGCGCGCCATCCACCAGCCGAGGCAAGCCTGATGGAACGCAATCGCAATACCGCGAACGTCTTCCACGGTCGTCCAGCACTGTCCACCTTGGCGGCGGCATGAACTGTATCTGTGCGTTGCCTTGGGCTAAAGGTACAGTCCGTAATCGATCGGATTTGGGTGTGAGGCCTTGCAAAGGACCTGCACGTATTTCCCCCGTCATCTCGCCACAGGGTTCCGGACAGGTATCCGCCAATGTCGGTAGTGGCTCTGCGCTCTTCTCGCACTGTCCGGATTGACTCGATCACCAGTGCGACGGCGCCCGCTGCCCTGGCGCGATAGTTGTCGCCCGGGTAGTCGTCCCACGGATGATCTCGGACGGCGCCAACCKGAATCCTCGCGATGTGCGGCGCCCAGGCAAGTATCCGGAGACGATCCCCMATGGAAATCACAATAGCTCGCTGTCAGTTTCAGGTCCRTCCTGTTMATGACATTTAAACGGGCCTGAAAGAAAGTGCAGAATGAAGATAAAACGCCAGGCAATTGACTTAGATACAATTTTGCCGCCGTTTCCGCGCTMCGAACAATGGCTGATGGAAGTGGCTGATGGGAAGACAACGCTAGCGTTCGATGATTGGTTTGTGATCAAGCTGGCTTCGGCAGAGGGCGAAGAAACCGGTACTGCGACGKACGTTGCCTGTGGTCGCACCATGACGTTCCACCAGGGCCCCGTCGAGTTTGAATTAACCCACGGTGCCTGCTACACGGCAACCCATCCGCAAAAGGGTGTTMGCCACTTCAAGTGCATCCTTGACGGCCACTACCCGATGATTTCGTTCTACCGCCCGGGTACCGCGCTTCGTTTCCCATGGATCACCATGGCGCGAGTCTTCGTGGCCGATGAGCTACGTTCATTGAAGCGAGCACCAGTTCMTGCATGGCCTTCGCAATACACGTAAGACAGGCTCCGGGCAGCCGTTTGCCACGCAGCATTACGCCAAGAGGCATTGGCGGAGCACACCAGCCAGTTGCCGCCGCATTTACCTAGCCAGGGCTGCGACCCTGGCGCTGACCTCGCTCAACGCCGATTGGAACAGTTGATGGCGATGCGACGAGCGCCGTTAGAAGAACTGGCGAAGCCTGGGTGTTCCCCGCGCACTTGGCGCATAGGCATCGCCGGGCCCGGAACTGTGATGTCGKAGTCGGCGGGGCACTGTATCCTCCGCCGCCCGTGCCCCTCTCCTACCATGGCTTCCATGGTTCACCGACATCGGTCTCCGGATTGCCGGCAACGACGACATGGACCATCTCAAGTGTTTTCCAACCGACTTATAGAGAGAGATCCATCATGCAAAGCCGTTCCGTCGCCACCGTCCTGCAAGCCCTGATCCTCGCAGCGAGCGCCGTCACTGCACTGCACGTGCAGACTGCCAGCGCCAGCACCGTGAACGAAGCGCGCAATGTGTACACCGATGGCGCACGCGGCGTACAGGAACCGCGCAGCGTCTACACCGACGGTGCCCGCGGCGCGCTCGAATCGCGTTCGCCCTACACCGACGGCGCAGACAGCAAGGGCGCTTCATTCACGCTGGCCGGCATGGATCGCACCGGCGTGTCCGCGCCCCCCGATGGCGCCGCCTGATGTTGCGCGCCCATCGGCAACCGCGGCCCGGCATCCCAATGGAAATCAGCGTTGGGCGACAAGACGGCGGTTGAAACCTGTCCAATCAAGGTTGAGGACCAACTCCTTGGCGCCAGAGTCGGGATCGTCGACATCAAAGTAGCGGATGGAAGAGGAATCTACCTGTGGGGCGCCGTCCCGATATGCGATGAATAGCCGGAAGATGGCGGCCAGCTTGCCATAGCGTAGAAACGCCTTGACGAGCTCGCGGAAAAACTCGACATCGGTTTCCGGGAGGACGGCGAGGGCCGACTCGAGCCGCGTGACATGTGGGTTACGCTGGTGGGCGAATCCGAAAGACGCAGAAGTGGCCGGCGCGAGCACGTAATAGCACAAGCCTTCGCCGTAAGGCTTGGGGAACGGGAACCGAATCGTGAAATTGCCTGCGTTGGTATAGGTGGGCCGCGTMTGCATCTGCTTGTGTTGGGCTGGCAAGATATTTGAGATGATCCTCATCCGCGTGGTCTGCACGGGACAGGGCTGCTCTCATTTGTTGTGACGTCGCAGATCGAGGAGTGCGCAGCTGGGCCAGCCTGCCTGTAGTACGCGGAACATCGCGATGAAATACCGATAAATGATTGCCTTACGGCGCTTATGCCAAAACCTTGGGTCACAGGCAGCCCCCACCGAGACCGCGTATTTAATCTGGTTGTATCAAGTTCGCGTGCTTTAGCGATATTGGGTGAATCACGATGAGCGCAGACGTCGGCTATCCGCCTTTGGCGTGATTGCGCTTCCTCACCCTATCGGCAACAGATCATCATGCGATAACCCCTCGAAGTGGGGGGGTGCGCTTCAAGGAGCGAGTATGGTATCGGCGCACCGTCCGTTGCACGGTACCGCGTACGATCAAGATGGCCGTGGGTCCCGTCCGTGCCAGCCTCAGCCTTCACCCAGAAGCCGTACCGCAGGGTCGACAGGGCAAATCCTGACCACCTCCCCCGCGAATCAGTCCACGCGTCAATGTCCAATCCCGCGATGGCTGAACCCKATCAGACGACCCCGGCATTCACGAATGGCAGGAAACGTACCCGACTGGCCTCTTCGATTCCAACCATGACATTCCGATTAAAGTTTTCATGTGGCAAGCCGTTGACATTGGATATTCGATTCGCGTGGAATTAAATTGTCTTTCTCCTTCAATGATCACCCGGCTAGCCGTGCGCAGTCCTGTGAATTTCCAGGTTCCAGCACGAACGGAGAGTCGCCTGTCATTGAGTGGTTGCTTCATGACGATCAGGTGATGCGGGAATGCTTCCGACACGCCACCAGTATCTTGAAAGCGGTGACCGGCGCATCKATTGCTGCGATCTTGTTGCTGGACGCCGAGCATCAGCACTATCGCGCGGAGATCGGCCTGTCCGTTTTGCCAATACCTCGCAGGCAGTCGCTATGCAACTACGCCGTACAGAATGACGCGCTTTTTGTCGTCGAAGATGCCGGCGCGGACCCTCGCTTCGCCCACTGCGCACTCGTGCGGAACGCGCCTTTTGTACGGTTCTATGCGGCCATCCCGCTGCGGGGACCTKACGGCGAGATCGTGGGAGCCTTGTGTGCCATGGATGCGGCACCCGGCCGCATGACCGCCGCGCAAGCCGATGTCTTTCGCCATCTGCGCGCGATGATCGAGAACGATCTGAAGCTGCGAAGCGCGAATGCAACCGACCCGGGCACGCAATTGTTCAACCGGCGCTTCATGCTCGAAAGCATTCGCCGAAAGTGGGATGAGGCAKCAGACGGCGATGAGATGGGTGCAGTGATGGTCGATATCGACTGGTTCAAGCAATACAACGATACCTATGGGCATCAGGCTGGCKACGCGTGTCTGCGCCGGGTGGCTTCGGTCCTGCAGTCAATCGCTGATGAGCACCAGATGATTGCAGGGCGTCTGGGCGGTGAAGAGTTTGGGCTTCTGCTCTGCCGCCTGCCACCGCCGGCCCTGGAGGCGGCACTGGAAAAGCTGCGCGCCGGTGTAGCTCGCCTCGCGATTGCCCACCGCCGCTCCCCGGCCGGCGTGGTGACCGTCAGTGTCGGCGCGGCGGTGAGGCGCCGACTAGGCAGCACGGATTCCGCGCACCAGACAACGTTCGCGGCCGCCGATCGCGCGTTGTACAGAGCCAAGAACAACGGGCGCAATAGAGTCGTGATTCTCTAGCCAGTCCGAGGCGACCGCTCGACGCGCAACGCGAGGACGGCGTATTTGCGAGGTAGCTTCTGTCTATAATCACGCCTCGAATCGCCTGCAGATGGATTGCCATTCATGCCTGTCCCAGCCTCCGTCCCTGCCCTGCCCCTCGCCACGCTGCCGGCATCGCCGCTGGAACAACTCGCCCTGCCTCCCGCGCTATCGGGCGCCGACGGCAGCAACCGTGCCCGTGGCGGCGTCCCGCAGATCGCCGCGCAGGATGACGTGGCTGCCGTGGCTGCCTGGCTGGCGCGCTACAGCGGCACCCCCGCCACGCTGCAAAGCTACCGGCGCGAGGCCGAACGATTGCTGCTATKGGCAGTGATGCAGCATGGCAAGCCGCTGTCATCKCTGACGCATGAGGATCTGCTGGTGTACGAGCGCTTCCTGGCCGACCCGCAGCCGGCTGCTCGCTGGGTGATGACGTCGCGCAAGAAACTGGCGCGCGACGCGCCCGACTGGCGGCCTTTCGCCGGCGCGCTCTCCCCKGCCAGCGTGCGGCACGCGCTGGTGATCATCAACGCGCTGTTTGCCTGGCTGGTCGAAGCCGGCTACCTGGCCGGCAACCCGCTCTCGCTGGCACGCCGGCGGCGCGGCCATGCCAAGCCCCGGATCACGCGCTACCTGAGCCACGAACTGTGGCAAGCGGTAAAGGACACCATCGAAAGCATGCCGGCGCAAACCGAACGCGAGCGCCAGCACGCGGCGCGCTGCCGCTGGCTGCTGACGGTGCTGTACCTGGGGGGCCTGCGCGCGGCCGAGGTGGCCGACACTACCATGGGGGCGTTCTTCAGCAGGCGCGATGCGCACGGCGTMGAGCGCTGGTGGCTGGAAGTGACCGGCAAGGGCGGCAAGACGCGGCTGGTGCCTGCCACCGATGAGCTGATCGCGGAGCTGGCGCGCTACCGGCGCGCCTGCGGCCTGCCGCCCAGCCCGCTGCCAGGCGAGGCGCGGCCGCTTGTGCTGCCGGTGACCGGGCAGGCGCGCGCACCGCGCCCGCTATCGCGCGGCGCGCTGCACCTGGTGCTCAAGGAAGTGTTTGCACTGGCGGCGCAACGCCTGCGCACGCGCGGGCCCGAATGGGAAAGCCGCGCCGACCTGCTGGCCAGCGCCTCGGCGCACTGGCTGCGCCACACGGCTGGCTCGCATATGACCGATGGCCAGGTAGACCTGCGCTTCGTGCGCGACAACCTTGGCCATGCCTCGATCGCCACCACCAGCGGTTACCTGCATACCGAGGACGATGCGCGCCACCGCGCGACGGAGGCAGCCCACCGCATTGCGTGGACGGCGACGCCGCCGGATGCTTCGGACTAGGCCTGCCTCAGCCGCCCAGTTCCCCCACCGCCCGCCACGCCTGCTCGATTGCCGCCGTCATCGAAGGGCTGCCGGCGCTGTCGCTATTGGCGATGACCACATTGCCCGCGGCGGCGCGCGCGCGGTTCAGCGTGGCCTGCGCGGCGGCCTGGTCTTCGTATAGGCTGTTGGGCATGTAGCTGTAGCCGTGCGCCCAGCGGTTGACGGTGATGCCGCGGATAACGTCGCCGGACCGGAATCCGCCTCCCGCCAGCATGCGGTCGAGCTGGCCGCGGATGCCGGCTTCGAGCGCGTCGAACGGCGTGCCGAGGAGGAAGGCGCGCCCGGCGCGGAAGCGATCACGGGCCTGCATGCCGCTGTCGGGCACGGTGGGCACGTAGAGCATATGCAGCACCACGGGGTCGGACGGGCGCGCGCCGGCCGGGGTTTCCAGCCACAGGTCGGTGTAGGCCATGGCGGGCGCATGGATCCGGCGCGCCTTGAGCGCGGCAAAGGCCTGCCAGTTGTCGAGCGCCACCTTGCTGTAGACCACGGGTGCCTTCACATCMGAGCGCAGGGCCTGCTTCTGGGCTTCGGGCAGGCTGGGCATGATGAACGGGATCATCATGTTGTAGCCGGCCAGCACCACGTGCGCGGCTTCCACGCGGTGGAGGTTGCCGTTCCAGCCGTAGGTGACGCGCGTGATGCGCTGGTCAGGTTCGATGGCGATGGCGGTGCTGTTCAGGCGCACCCGGACCGTGGCGTCGTCGGTGTCGAGCCGGCTGTAGTCGAAGGCCGCCGTGCCGATGGCCTCGGGGCCCGCCCCCCTGGCGACGCCAGGGACCAGGCTCTGCACCAGCAGGCGTGCCAGCGAGGCGTTGCCATCAGGGAACCACAACGTGGAGGCGGCCGATTTGCCCAGACGCGGATCGAGGCTGGCCGGCGGCATGTTCTTGCCGCCCGGCAGGCCGATGCCGAGCGCGTCGAACACGGAGATGCCGTCCGCGTCGAGCGCGTAGKCGTCGTTGCTGCGGCTGCGGAAAAAGCGCTGGCCATCSAGGCCGAGGCCCGCCTTGTCGCGCAGGAAGACGGCGTACGGGGTGCGCTTGAGATAGGCCAGCCGCTCGGCATCGCTCATGCCGGGCAGGAAATCCGTGCCGCCATCGGCCAGGCGCGCCAGCGCGGCGCGCTCCTGCGGCGGCAGCGGCGCCTTGTCGAGGAAGGTCTTGAGCGCATCTGCGGAGGGCGGCTGCGCGCGCCCCGCGTTGCGCGCGTCGATGAGCTCGGCGAAGGGATCCCCGGCCACCAGTTGCTCGCGGCCAAAATGCTCGGCGTCGAAGAACACCGCACGGCCCATGCCGAGGTCACGGTAGGGATCGCGCGCCACCGGCGGCGGGCGCTTCGTCTCGACGCCAAGGCCAGCCAGCAGCGTGGCAACGGCGCGGCTATCCAGCGCGGTCGAGGGCATCTCGGCGCTGCCGCCATAGGTAACCAGCTTCCGCCCACGCACGGTGAACTCGTTGCGCTTGGCATGGCCGCCGAAATCGTCGTGGTTGTCGAGGATCAGTATGCGCTTGCCGGCGCCGAAGCGGCGCTGGTAGAACCACGCGGCCGCCAGCCCGCTGAGCCCGCMGCCCACCACCACCAGGTCGAACACTTCGCGCGCGAGCACGCCGGGGTATTTGGCGCCCTCGCGCGCCAGGCTGTGCGCCAGCGTATAGGTGCCGGCATGGTTGCCGCGCAGCCCCGTGAGTGCCGGCGGATAGACCGCGCCGCGCTCGGCGGCCTGCAGCAACTGGGCGGGCGCCAGGCCAGCGGCGATGGTCAGCGCGGCGCCGTTGAGGAAATCCCTGCGCGTAATGGTCATGTCGGGGTCGGGGTCATGTCGGGGTCGKGGTCATGCCGGTCTTTTGCTCTTCGCGTGCCCGGGCGTGGCGCGGGCTCAGCGCCCGCTCATCGCTTCCTTGTGGCGGCCGAGTTYGGCGCGCCGCGCGGCCACCGTTGCCTCGCTGACCGGGCTGGCGTTGTTGCCCCAGCCGCCGCGGATGAAGGTCAGGACGTTGGCCAGTTCCTGGTTGTCCAGCGTCCAGCCGTAGCCGGGCATGTGGTAGTCGGTGGCGGCCGTGCCCACCTGGGCCGTGACGGCGCCGTCGAGCAGCAGGCTGGCCAGCGCCGACGGGTCCGGGTCCATCACGGTGGGATTGCCCGCCAGCGGCGGGAACACCCGCGCGAAGCCCTTGCCGCCCGCACCGTGACAGGGCATGCAGAACTCCGCGTACTGGCGCGCTCCCGCGGTATCGAAGCGGCCCTGGGCGAGGCGGTCGGCAGTGCCGGCATCGTAGCGGTATGGCGCTTCGTCGCGCGCGCCGGGGATGGACTTGAGGTAGGTCGCCACCGCGTCGAGATCGGGCCGGCTCATGAACTGCGTCGACGACGCGATCACCTCGGACATTGGCCCGAACGAGGTGGCGTGCGCGTTGCGCCCGGTATGCAGGTACTCGGCGATTTCCTCGCGCGACCAGCCGCCCAGCCCGGTGCGCGGATCGCCGCGCAGGCTGGTCGAGGCCCAGCCGTCCACGCTGGCGCCGGCCAGGAAATGCCGGCTGCGCTCGTCGAGCCCGCGTTCAGCCATCAGCGTGCCGCGCGGCGTGTGGCAGGCACCGCAGTGGGCCACGGCCTGGACCAGGTAGGCGCCGCGCTGCCAGTCGGCGCTCTGGCCGGTGCCGGTGTGCACCGGCCCGCTCTCCAGGAACAGCCAGTTCCAGATACGCAGCAGCCAGCGCATATTGAATGGCCAGCGCATATCGGGCTCGGCGGTTTCGCTGCGCACCGGCTTCACCTCGGCGCGCAGGTAGGCATAGAGCGCCTGCACGTCGGGCTCATCGAGCCTGGCGTAGGACGGATAAGGCATGGCCGGGTAAAGCCGCTTGCCATGTTTCGCCACGCCCTGGCGCAGTGCGCGATCGAATTCCTGCAGGCTATAGGCGCCGATGCCGGTATCGGGCTCGGGCGTGATGTTGGTGGAGTAGACGGTGCCCACCCCGGTGCGCAGCGGCAGCCCGCCGGCAAACGGCGCACCGCCGGGGCTGGTGTGGCACGCCGCGCAGTTGGCGACCTTGGCCAGGTAGCGGCCGCGCTCGATCTTCGCGGTGTCCGCCGGCTGGGCGGCGGCGAGCGGCGCCAGGCCCGCGCACGATGCCAGCAGCAGCATGGCGCCGAGGGCACGGCGAACGTTCTTGCGCAGGCCGCCGGCCAGCAAGCTGATGTCGCTGATGTAACCGTTGGCAGCGGCGGGCCGCCCGGGGATGAGGCTCATGTCGTCATGTATCGTTGTCCGCACCATTGCACACGGCGCGCTTGCCGGCAGGCCAACGCAGCACAGCCCGCACGCGGCGGGCAAGTCTGTGCGCTGGCCGCGCGACCGGGCACGAAACCCACGCGCTCAGCCGTGCGTCACCGCCCAGTGCGCCAGCGTGAGCAACAGCAGCACCAGCCCGGCCGCCAGCACCACGCCGGTCAGGATCAGCGGCACCGGCCGCACCGCCTGCAAGTCGCGCATATGCTCCTCGCCACGGCGCAGGCCGAGGAATCCCCACAACACGGTGGTCACCAATCTCAAGGGGTTCATTTTGCTTTTCCTTCCTTGTACGTCCGGCCGCCGAGGGGAGATCCGGGTGCAAATCCTTTACGGGTTGGAACGGATTATGGCTGTTGCCGGCAAGCAATAACAGCATCAGATCTGCGATAATTTTGCGTATCAGTTTTGACAGCCCGCCGGACCACCCGGCTGTTGCCCAACCCATGAAGCGCTACGAAGAACTGGCGGAGACGCTGGCCAGGGACATCCGCAACGGCAATTTGCCGCCCGGCACCAAGATGCCGTCGATCCGCAAGACGGTGGCGCAGTACGCCGTGAGTCCGGCCACCGCCTTCCAGGCCTATTACCGGCTGGAAGAGCGTGGGCTGGTACGGGCGCGCGAGCGCTCGGGCTACTACGTGACCGGCCCGGTCGGACGCACGCTGCCGTTGCCGCAGACCGCGGTGCGGCGCACGCACCAGGTCTCCACCGACGTGGATATCTCCAAGCTGGTGTTCTCCGTGCTGGACGCCGCCCGCGATCCGCAACTGATCCAGCTTGGCTCGGCCTTCCCGTCGCCCGAGCTGTTTCCGTGGGAGCGGCTGGGCAAGTCGCTGGCGCGCGCCGGCCGTGAGCTCGATCCGTGGTATTCGGTCAACGACATGCCGGCCGGGCATCTGGCGCTGCGCCAGCAGATCGGGCTGCGCTACCTCGGCGCGGGCGCGCCCCAGCCGACCGAGGAGATTATCGTCACCAGCGGTGCGCTGGAGGCGCTCAACCTGTGCCTCATGGCGGTGACCCAGCCCGGCGACGTGGTGGCCATCGAATCGCCAGGCTTCTACGCCTCGCTGCAGGCGCTGGAGCGCCTGCGCCTGCGCGCGGTGGAGATCCCCGTGGACCCGAGCGAAGGCATCGATCTCGAGGCGCTGGAAAATGCCCTCGAGCGCCACCCCATCAAGGCCTGCTGGTTCATGACACAGTTCCAGAACCCGCTTGGGGCCAGCATGTCCGAAGCACGCAAGCAGGCGCTGGTGACGCTGCTGGCACGCCACCGCGTGCCGCTGATCGAGGACGATGTGTATGGCGAGCTGTACTTCGGCAACCGCTGTCCGCTGCCCGCCAAGGCCTTCGACCAGGAAGGCCTGGTGATGCAYTGCAGYTCSTTCTCCAAGACGCTGGCGCCGGGTTTCCGCGTGGGCTGGGTGGCGCCGGGACGCTACGGCGATATCATCCAGCGGCTGCGCCTGATGACCACGCTGTCGGCCGGCGTGCCGACCCAGGTGGCGCTGGCGGAATACCTGCAGAACGGCGGCTACGACAAGCACCTGCGGCGCCTGCGCCATGTGCTGGAAATACAGCAAGGCCAGCTGATCGCGGCGATCGGCCGGCACTTTCCGGAATCGGTGCGGGTCTCGCAGCCGGACGGCGGCTACTTCCTCTGGGTCGAGTTTCCCGAGGGCTTCGACGCACTCGCCCTGCACCGCGCGGCGCTGGAGCACGGCATCGGCATCGCGCCGGGGCCGATCTTCTCGGCGCGGCAGGGCTACCGGAACTGCATCMGGCTGAACTACGGCCATCTCTGGAGCGATGCGGTGGAGAACGCGGTGGCGACGCTCGGCGCGCTGGCCAAGGCCCAGCTTCAGCTTCAGCGATAGCGCTGCTCAGTGCMTGCTGCCGGTGCGTCCGTGCCGGCCCAGGTACCACTCCGCCAGCTCGAAGCCGCCCTGCACCACCAGCGCCAGCACGGCGGCCGGGATCGCACCGGCCATCAGCAGCCTGTCGTCGTTCAGCGCCAGCCCCGTGACGATGCGCTCGCCGTAGCCGCCGGCGCCGACAAAGGCCGCAATGGTGGCCGTGCCCACGCTGATGATGGTGGCGGTCTTGACGCCGGCCAGCAGCACCGGCATCGACAGCGGCAGCTCTACATAGCGCAGCACCTGGCCGGGCCGCAAGCCCAGCGCGCGCGCCGCGTCGCGCATGCCGGCGGGCACCTGGCGCAGGCCGGTCAGCGTATTGCGCACGATGGGCAGCAGCGCATAGAGGAACAGCGCCACCAGCGCAGGCCATACGCCGATGCGCCCCATCAGCGGGATCAGCATCGCCAGCAAGGCCAGCGACGGCACCGTCTGCAGCACGCTGACCAGCGCCAGCACCGCCTGCCCCGGCCGCGGCCGGCGCGCCGCCACGATGCCCAGCGGCACGCCCAGCAAGGTGGCCGCGCCCACCGCGCCGAGCACCAGCCCCAGATGGCGCCATGTCAGGTTCAGCGTGTCGCGGCTGAACAGTGTGCCGGCGAGCCCGGCGCGCGMGCCCGCCGCCGTCTCGCCCGCCTCCACGCCGCCGATGCCGCGCGCCAGGAAATTGCGCGCCACGGTGACGAACGAGTTTCCGTCCAGTTCGGCGGCCGCGTTCATGGCGATCATGTCMGCCGTGCTGATCTTGCCGGCCAGCCCTTCGAGCGCCTGCCAGGCACCGGGAAATCGTTGCGGCACGTCGCGCCGGTAGAGCACCACGGCGTCATAGCGCGGGAAATAGTGACGATCGTCGGCCAGCACGCGCAGCCCGTACTTGCGGATCTTGGCGTCGGTGGAATAAATGTCGATCGCGTCGACCTGTCCGCTGGCCAGCGCCTCGTAGGCCACGCCGTGGTCCAGCCCGAGCGGCCGCTGCCGCAGGCCGTAGCGCCGGGCCAGGCCGGGCCAGCCGTCCGCGCGGCCCAGGAACTCGTGCGACAACCCCAGGCGGAGATCGGGATGCGCGGCCAGGTCATCCAGCGTCGCCAGCCCGAGCCGGCCCGCCTTCGCGCCTGCCATGGCCACCGCGTAGGTATTCTCGAAGCCGAACGCGATGCCCGCCGCCAAGCCGAGCGGCGCCAGACCCTGGTTGATCTGCTCGAGGCTGGCGCCGGCCGGCAGCCTGAGGATTTCGCTGGCGATGGTGCCGGTGTAGTCCGGGTAGAGGTCGATGCTGCCGCTCTTGAGCGCCTCGAACACGATCGCCGTGTTGCCCAGGCCAGGCGTGTTCTCCGTGCTGGCGTGGGCGGCCGCGGTCTGGCTGAGGATCTCGCCGAGGATATAGGACTCGGTGAAGCGCTTGGAGCCAACCCGCAGCGTATCGGCGCGCACCGGCGCCAACAATGCCAGCCACGCCAGCGCCCAGCACAAGGCCAGCGCCAGCCGGGGCCGCAATGGATACCGGCGGGCGAAACAAGGTTGCGGTGTCGAAGGCAGGCTTTCCATGAGCGGCGGCATGCGGATGGCGACGTCGGTTGATCGCATGATACGTGCTCGCCCCATGCGGCGCCTCGGCCATCTGTCGTAGCACGAAGGAATGCAAAAATAGTATTTGCAATCAGAATACTTAACGATGGAGAATGCTAAAACCACATACATCGTGCCAAACCATGGAAATCCGGCAGCTGGAAGCCTTCGCGGCAGTCATCACCAGCGGCAGCATCACGGCTGCTGGCCGCCTGCTGGGCCGYTCGCAGCCTGTCATCACGCGGCTGATCCAGGAACTGGAGGCCGAGATCGGCTTTGCGCTGTTCGTGCGCAGCGGGCCGCGCGTGACGCCGACCGAGCGTGGTTTCCTGCTGTACGAGGACGTGGAACATGCGCTGGTGGGCCTGAAGCAGATCCGTGCCCGGGCCGACGAGATCGCCCGCGACGCGAACCGGCCGCTGCATATCGCCGCCACGCCGGCGCTGGCGGCCGGGCTGCTGCCGCTGGCGCTCGCCKGGCGCCTGCCGGATCACGCCGTGGGCCAGGCCATGGGCCAGGCCGCAAACCAGGCCGGCCATCCCGCGCACGGTACGTATGGCGCGCATGGCGTAGCGGGCCAGTCCAGCCAGATCCATATCGATAGCCTGTTCCCCGAGAAGGTCGTGCATGCGGTGCTGACCGGCGCCGCCGAGATCGGCGTCACCAGCCTGCCGCTGGAGCATCGCGGCGTGACCGTGCACTGGATCGGACAGGCCGCCTGCGTGGCCGCGGTGCGCGCCGACGATCCGCTCGCCGCGCTGGCTGCGATTCCACTGTCGGCCTGCAGCGGCCGGCGCATCATCACCATGCACAACCCTTACCGGCTGCGCCGCCGCGTGGACGAAGGCTTTGCCCGCGCCGGGGTGACACCGGCCGCACTGATCAATACCAATTCGTCCTTCAATGCGCTGACCTCGGTGCGTGCCGGCCTGGGCATTGCCGTGCTGGAGCCGGTTACCGCGCGCGGCGTGCCGCTGGCCGACATCGTGGTGCGCCCGATCGATACCGACATTCCCTTTTACTTCGGCGTGATCACGCCCCAGGGCCGCCCGGCCAGCGCGGCGGTGCTGGCGCTGATCGACGCCCTGGCCGATGCAGCCCGCGCGCTGCTTCMCGACTTCACGCAGCGCGGCCCCGAAGAGCATAGCGCGCTGCTGCAAGCGCTCTATGGCCCCGCCGACGACGCGCACGCCTCCCAAGATACGGAAACGAACGAATCATGACCCTGACTGCCGACATCACCCCGGCCCGGCCGGCCGCCGCCGGCGCCGCCCAAGGCCTGGCCGCACTGGAAGCACGCCTACGTCAGGACCTGGCCTGGCTTGAGCTGCCCGCCAAAGCGTGGGTTCCCGCGCGCACGCATCAGGGCCAGCCGGTGCTCGACGTGGCGGTGGTCGGCGGCGGCATGGCAGGCATGGCCGCGGCCGCCACGCTCAAGCACCTCGGCATCGCGGTGCGCATCTTCGACCGCTCGCCCGAAGGCTTCGAAGGCCCGTGGGCCACCACCGCGCGCATGGAGACGCTGCGCTCGCCCAAGCAGCTCACCGGCCCCGCGCTCGGCCTGCCCGCGCTGACCTTCCGCGCCTGGTTCGAAGCGCAGTTCGGCACGCCGGCCTGGGAGGCGCTGGACAAGATCCCGCGCCTGCAATGGATGGACTACCTGCGCTGGTACCGCCGCGTGCTCKAACTCGATATCCGCAACGCGCACACCGTGGCGCGCGTGCTGCCGCGCGCCGACGGGCTGGTGGCGCTGGAAATGCGCACCCCTGACGGCATGCAGACCGTGCTGGCGCGCCGCGTGGTGCTGGCCACCGGCCGCGACGGCCTCGGCGGCGCCTATGTGCCACCCTTCGCGCAAGCGCTGCCGCGCGCGAGCTGGGCGCATTCCAGCGACGAATTCGACTAYGGCACGCTGCGCGGCAAGCGCGTGGGCGTGATAGGCGCCGGCGCATCCGCCATGGACAGCGCCGCCACCGCGCTGGAAGCGGGCGCGGCCAGCGTGGACCTGCTGATCCGCCGCGCCGACATCCCCCGCGTGAACAAAGGCAAAGGCGCCGGCAACGCAGGCATGACGCATGGCTATCCGGGGCTGCCCGACGAATGGAAATGGCGCATCCGCCATTACATCAACGTGCAGCAGGTACCGCCGCCGCGCGGCAGCACCCAGCGGGTGTCGCGCCACGCGAACGCGMGCTTCAACCTCGGCTRCGCGATCGGGCGCATCGAGCAGGCCGGCGACACCTTGCGCGTCCATACGTCCAGGGGCGTGTTCGAGCTGGACTTCCTGGTGTTCTCCACGGGCTTTCGCATCGMGCTCGAGAGCCGCGACGAGTTCGCCGCCTTCGCCCCGCATATCCGCTACTGGCGCGACCGCTACGCGCCGCGCGCGGGGCAGGAAGACCAGGAACTGTCGGACTCGCCGGACCTCGGCCCCGCCTTCGAATTCCTGGAGACGACGCCGGGCGCCTGCCCGGGGCTGTCGCGCATCCACTGCTTCAACTACCCCGCGGCACTGACGCACGGCACCGTGTCGGGCGACATCCCGGCCATCAGCGATGGCGCCAGGCGGCTCGGCCAGGGCATTGCCGCGCTGCTCTACCAGGAAGACGTCGAGACGCACTACGCCAATCTGGAGGCGTTTGCCGAGCCCGAGGTCTTCGGCGACGAATGGGTGGCCGCCGACCCGCCGCCAGCGCGCTGATCCCGCCATCCGGACCAACCGATTCCCGAGCCAGAACGAAACCGTCAACCGAACCGAGACGAAGACAAGGTCATGACCCAAGCCAACCCCAATCCCGACGTGGTCGACCGCGTGGCCGGCATCGCGGCCGGCTCCGCCACGCATGCGCTGCGCCACCAGCGCGACAAGGTAGCAGCCGCCACCCAGGGCAGCTACGATGCCCTGTTCGATCCCGCCCTGCCCGGCCTCCCGCTGGCCGAGCGCCTGCTGGTMGCGCTCTATGCGGCACGCCTCACGCCCTCGCCGGAACTGGCCGCGCACTACCGCCAGCGCCTGGAGGCAGCCGGCGCCGACGCCGCACTGATCGAAGCCGCCGGACATGGTGATCCAGCCACGCTGGCCGACGCGCGCCTGCGCGCCATGCTGGCCTTCACCCGCACCTTGATCGAGAACCCGGTGGCCGGCKACGAAGCCGCGCTCAGGACGCTGCCCGCGGCGGGCCTGTCCACGCCGGACGTGGTGACGCTGGCGCAGCTGATCGCATTCCTGTCCTACCAGGTGCGGCTGGTGGCCGGCCTGAAGGCCCTCAAGACCCTGCAAGCCGAGGAGAACGCAGCATGAGCGCKCCCGCCAACTTGTCCGCCAACTTGCCCGCCAACGCACCCATCAAGGCCCACGGCTTCACCAACGAAGTGCTCGACTGGAAGGCATGGCTGGATGTGGCCCGGCTGGACCAGGCCACGCCCGCACAGATCGCGGTGCTGGAGGAAAGCCACCCCAAGGCCAAGGTATCCGACTACTACCTGTTCCTGGTGCACCAGCCCGAGATCCTGCGCCAGCGCTCCACCGCCTTCAACGCCATCATGTACGCCCCCGGCGGCATGGCGCGCGCCGAGCGCGAGCTGGCCAGCACGGTGGTGTCGCGCGTCAACGGCTGCGTGTACTGTGCCTCGGTCCATGCCCAGCSCTTCGAGCAACTGGCCAAGCGCAACGACGTGATCGCCCAGGTGTTCGAAKACCCGCGCGGCGCCGGCACCACCGCGCGCGAGCAGGCCATCGCGAAGTTCTCCATCGAACTGACCGAGCAGCCCGACGAAGTCAGTGCCGACAGCCTGCGCGCGTTGCGCGAAGTGGGCGTAAGCGACGCCGAGATCCTGGACCTGATCCACTCGATCGCCATCTTCGCGTGGGCCAACCGCCTGATGCTGAACCTGGGCGAGCCGGTGTTCCCGGCGCCGCAAGCCGCCTAGGCTGGCCGGGGGCGGGCACGCGCTGCCCGCCTGCCAACATGGCGCGCGCAAACTGCATGCCCGCCAGCAGGCGCCGCCGCGCCGCCCAGGTGCGCGAGCGCCGCCACGCAAGCAACGCCCGTCCCGCCAGCCCAGGCGCCATGGGGGTTGCGCGCCCTGCGCCGCGCCGCGCTAGCACAGCGCGCCGGCAGCCACAAACGCATATCCGAGTAAGCATCTACGCAAATATTCGTGGGAAGACCGCGGGGTGCCATGCTGCAATGCACGCATGGTTTTTCCTGCCCAGACTCCCCGATCCGATGCCACCCCGGCCGCCAGCATAGCCGCGCCGCTGCTMGCCGTGCGCGGGCTCGATGTGCACTTTCCCGGCAAGCACGCCGTGCAGGGACTCGACCTGCAGCTCGCCGCCGGCGAGATGCTGGCGCTGGTGGGCGAGTCCGGCTGCGGCAAGTCGAGCGCCGCGCTGGCGCTGATGGGCCTGCTGCCCGCCTATGCGCGCAGCACCGGCAGCGTGCGCCTGGACGGCCGCGAACTGATCGGCCTGGGCGAGCGCGCGCTGAGCGCCGAGCGCGGGCGCAGCGTGTCGATGATCTTCCAGGAACCGATGACCTCGCTGAACCCGGTGCTCAGCGTGGGCCAGCAGGTAGCCGAGGCCATCACCCTGCACCAGCCGCTGTCGCGCCGTGCCGCGCGTTCGCGCGCCATCGAGCTGCTTGAACTGGTGCGCCTGCCCGAACCCGCGCGGCGCTTCGACGCCTATCCGCACGAATTCTCCGGCGGCCAGCGCCAGCGCGTGATGATTGCCATGGCGGTGGCCTGCGGCCCGCGCCTGCTGATCGCCGACGAGCCCACCACCGCGCTCGACGTCACCATCCAGGCGCAGATCCTGGCCCTGATCGACAGCCTGCGCCACACGCTGGGCATGGCGGTGCTGCTCATCACGCACGACCTCGGCGTGGTGGCGGACTACGCCGACCGCGTGGCGGTGATGCACGGCGGGCGCAAGCTGGAGGAAGGCGCCACCGGAACCTTGTTCGCCGCGCCGGCTCATGCCTACACGCGCGGCCTGCTGGGCGCCTCGCTGCACGTCGCCGGCGGGCTGCACTATAGCCGCKACAGGCTGGCGGAGATCCGCGCCGGGAGCGACGGCGATTTCCGGCTGGTGACGCCGCCCGCCGCGCCACGGCGCATCGAATCGCGCGCTGCGGCGGCCGCCATGCCACTGCTCAGCGTGCAAGACCTGACGCTAAGCTACCCCGGCGACGATCACCAGCGCGTGCGCGCGGTGGACGGCCTGTCGCTMGACATCGCCGCCGGCGAAACGGTGGGCCTGGTGGGCGAATCGGGCTGCGGCAAGTCCAGCCTGTCGCGCGCCATCGTGCGCCTGGCGCAGGCCGATGCCGGCCGCGTGCTGTTCGCCGGCCAGGACCTGCTGGCGCTGGCGCCGCCCGCCCTGCTGCCGTGGCGGCGGCGCGTGCAGCTGATCTTCCAGGACCCATACGGCTCGCTCAATCCGCGCCAGCGCGTGGAAGAGATCCTCGGCCACGCGCTGGCCATCCACGGCGTGCGCGAGCGCCCCGAACGCGCGCGCCGCATTGCCGCCATCCTCGACGACGTGGGCCTTGGCCGCGCCGCCGGCGKGCGCTATCCGCATGAGTTTTCCGGCGGCCAGCGCCAGCGCATCGCGATTGCGCGCGCACTGGTGCTGCGCCCCGAGCTGGTGATCTGCGACGAGCCAGTCTCGGCGCTGGACGTGTCGATCCAGGCCCAGATCCTGAACCTGCTGGCGGACCTGAAGGCCGAGCATGGCCTGACCTACCTGTCTATCTCGCACGACCTGTCGGTGGTGCGCTATATCGCCGACCGCATGTGCGTAATGCAGGCCGGACGCATCGTGGAAAGCGGCACGCCCGATGCGCTGTGGGCCAGCCCGCGGCACCCGTACACGCGCTCGCTGCTGGCCGCCGTGCCGGGCACCGCGCGGCCGTGCCGCGACGATGCGCCGGCACCGCCGCAACTGGCGCTGGCCGGCTGATTCGATTCCATTCCGTCTGACTTCGTTTTYCTGCGCTACGCCTTCGCTGCACCTTCGCCGCTTTCATCGCGCCGCTTTCGTTCCTTCGCCCTTTCCAACATTCCGCCTTCCGGCCTCACAGACGCCCCATGAC
Source organism: Cupriavidus sp. 05T41 (assembly GCF_056396525.1). Lineage (NCBI taxonomy): Bacteria > Pseudomonadati > Pseudomonadota > Betaproteobacteria > Burkholderiales > Burkholderiaceae > Cupriavidus > Cupriavidus sp. 05T41. Next base: position 4,807 of record NZ_JBFTLQ010000041.1, on the reverse strand, counting down.
CGCTCCAGACCGCGCCATCGCCGATCCGTCCTCCGCTGCCGACGCAGCCTCTCCCGGCACCGCCGACCTGCAGAGCCCGCAGCGCCGACAATGGCTGGGCGCCGGCGGCGCGCTGCTGGCCGGCGGCCTGTTCGGCGGCCTGTTGCCCGAGGCACAGGCCCTGACCAAGTCCGCGCCGAATACCGAGCAAGGCGCTCAGCGCGGCGGCGCGCTCGATGCCGTGGTGCACCCCGAGCCGCCCACGCTGGCCTTCTTCATCAATACGTCGACCCCGGGCCGCACGGTGGTCAGCAAGATCTTCGACGGCCTGCTCGACTACGGCCCCGACCTCAAGCCGCGCCMGCAACTGGCCGAGAGCGTGGACGTCTCGCCCGATGGCCTGACCGTGCGCATCAAGCTGCGCCGCAATGTGCTGTGGCATGACGGCAAGCCCTTCGGCGCCGCCGACGTGAAGTTCTCCGCCGAGCAGATCTGGTCCAGGTACGCGCCGACCGCGCGGCGCGTGTTCCAGCACCTGCGCAAGGTGGAGACGCCCGACAACTACACCGTGGTGCTCACGCTGGCCAAGCCGACCCCGGTGATCCTCAACGCGCTCGACGTGGTGGCCGCGCCGGTGCTGCCGCGCCATCTCTACGAAAACACCGACATCCCCAACAACCCGTACAACAACAAGCCGGTCGGCACCGGCCCCTTCGTCTTCAAGGAGTGGGTGCGTGGCCAGCACATCGCACTGGAGCGCTTCGACAAATACTGGGCGCCGGGCCTGCCTTACCTTGACAAGCTCACCTTCAAGATCATTCCCGACGTGGCCGGCCGCGCCACCGCGCTGGAAACCGGCGCGGTGCAATACGGCKAGCGCAACCCGGTGACCTTCGCCGATGCCGACCGCCTGGCCAAGTCGCCCAACCTGGTGGTCAGCACCGAGGGCTACAACGGCTTTGCCGGCTGGCTGTGGCTGATCCCCAACCTGCGCGACCCCATCATCGGCAAGCTCCAGGTGCGCCAGGCCATCCTGCACGCGATCAACGACCAGGCGCTGGTCAAGACCGTGTGGGGCGGCTACGCGGAACCCGCCACCGGGCCGGTGTCCTCGCTGCTCAAGACCTTCTACACGCGCGACACCAGGCAATACCCATACGACCGCAAGAAGGCCGAAGCCCTGCTCGACGAAGCCGGCTTCCCGCGCAAGGCCGACGGCTGGCGTTTCAAGCTGGACCATGACTACATCCCCTTCGGCGACGATTACCGCCGCACCGGGGAGTTCGTGCGCCAGTCGCTGCGCGCGGTGGGCATCGACGTGAACCTGCGCGGCCAGGACCTGCCCACCTGGACCAAGAACGTCTTCAGCGACTACAACTTCCAGCTGGTCAGTTCCTGGGGCATCAACTGGCAGGACCCGCAGATCGGCGTCGAGCAGCACTACTGGTCCAAGGCCGAATCGAAGGGCACGCCGTGGCAGAACGCCTCCGGCTACGCCAGCCCGGAAGCGGACCGCCTGCTCGAAGCGGCCCAGGTGGAACCCGACCCGGCGCGCCGCGTGCGGCTCTACCAGGATTTCCAGAAGCTGGCCCAGCAGGACCTGGCGCTGCTCAACCTGTTCGAGTTCCGCTGGTTCGGCGTGTGGGACAAGCGCCTGCGCAACGTCACCGACACCTTCGACCACAGCCAGAGCAATTTTGCCCGGGTCTGGCTGGCCGCCAAGTAAAGCGAGGACGCCGTGCGCATAGCCAGATCCCTGCTCAGGTCGCTGCTCAGGCGCCTGCTGCAACTCCTGGGCGTGGTGTTCGCCACCGCCGTGCTGGACTTCGCCCTGCTCAAGGCGCTGCCGGGCGACCTGGTCGACGTGATCGCCAGCGAGAGCGGCAACGTGCCGCCCCAGTACGTGGCACAACTGCGCCAGCTCTACGGGCTGGACCGCAGCCTGCCGGAACAACTGCTGGCCTACCTGGGCCGCATCGCGCAGGGTGACCTGGGCTACTCGTTCCGCTTCGGCGAGCCGGTGCTCAACCTGCTGCTGGACCGGCTCGGCCCCACGCTGGCGCTGGTCGGCGCGGCGCTGCTGCTGTCCACGCTGGCCGGCGTGCTGCTGGGCGTGGCGGCGGCGCGGCGCCCGCACGGGCTGACCGACACCGTGCTGTCGGCGCTGGCCACGGTGGGCTATTCGGCACCGATGTTCTGGACTTCGCTGATGCTGATCGTGCTGTTCGGCGTACAGCTCGAATGGCTGCCGGTAGGCGGCCTGCGCGAGGTCAACGCCGGCTACCACGGCGTGCAACTGTGGCTGGATTACCTGCGGCACCTGGCGCTGCCGGTGCTGACGCTGGCGATCTACTACGTGGCGGTGTACGCGCGGCTGGCGCGCGCCGCCATGATCGAGACGCTGGCCGAAGACTACATCCGCACCGCGCGTGCCAAGGGCGCGCGCGAGCACCAGGTGATCTTCCGCCATGCGCTGCGCAACGCGCTGCTGCCGGTGGTCACCATGCTGGGCGTGCAGAGCAGCGCCCTGCTGGGCGGCTCGATCGTGGTGGAGACGGTGTTCGCCTGGCCCGGCCTCGGACAGTTGTCGTTCGAAGCCATCAAGAGCCGCGACATCCCGGTGCTGCTGGCCGTGCTGATCTGCAGCGGCGTGCTGGTGGTGCTGGCCAACGTTCTCGTGGATCTGGCGCAGGCCGCGCTCGATCCGCGCGTGCGCCGCGCGGCCTCGCCGGCGCGCCCGCCTGCATCCGCTACCGGGAGCGCCGCATGAAACGCTGGTACCTGCAACCTTCGATCTGGCTCGGCGGCATCGTGCTGCTGGTGGTGGCCGCGGCCGCCGCGCTGGCCGGCGTGCTGTTCCCCGACGACCCGCTCGACATGGTGGGCGCGCCCTACACCTGGCCCGGCGCCGGTCCCGCCACGCCGCTCGGCACCGACCTGATGGGCCGCGACCTGCTGGCCGGGCTGGCGCACGGCGCGCGCGTGTCGCTGCTGGTGGGCGTGTCGTCGGCGCTGGTGGCGCTGGCCATCGGCGTCACGGTGGGCGCCGTGGCCGGCTTCTACCGCGGCCGMACCGACGCCGTGCTGAGCCGCATCACCGAGTTCTTCCAGACCATCCCGGCCTTCCTGCTGGCCATCATCCTGGTGGCGGTGCTCAAGCCCACGCTGGGCACCATCGTGTTCGCGCTCGGCGTGACCTCGTGGACCAGCGTGGCGCGGCTGGTGCGCGCGGAATTCCTGTCGCTGCGCGAGCGCGAGTACGTGCGCGCCGCGGTGGCGGTGGGCGCCGGCGACGTGCACCTGATCTTCCGCGAGATCCTGCCCAACGCCTGGACGCCGATCATCGTCTCCACCGGGCTGCTGGTGGCCAACGCCATCCTGTCCGAGGCCGGGCTGGCCTTCCTCGGCCTGGGCGACCCCAATGTGGTGAGCTGGGGCTCGATGATCGGCCTGKGCCGCGACGCCCTGCGCACCGGCTGGTACATGACCGCCATCCCCGGGCTGGCGGTAGTGCTGACCGTGCTTGCGCTCAACCTGCTCAGCGATGGCCTTCAGGCCGCCCTCAATCCTCGCCTGCGCCGCGTCCGCACCACGGCGCCGGCCTAGCTTTTCCTTTCCTCGACTGCCATGACCCGACTGTCAGATTTTCCTGCTTCCGCCCTGCCGGCCGCGCCGGCGCGCCTGCCCGACCCCGAGCGCGTGCGGCGCATCGCCACCGACGCCCAGGCCCTCGAGGCCGCGCGCGATCTTGCCACCCGCTTCGCAGAGGGCGCGTCCGGGCGCGACCGCACGCGCCGCCTGCCATGGGAAGAACTGGACCTGTGGTCCGAGAGCGGCCTGGGCGGCATCACGGTGCCGMGCGCCTACGGCGGCGCCGAGGTGTCCTACGCCACGCTGGCCGAGGTCTTCGTGATCCTGTGCGCGGCCGATCCGGCGCTGGGCCAGATCCCGCAGAACCACTTCGGCCTGCTGGGCGTGCTGCGCGAAGCCGGCTCCGCGGCGCAGAAGCGCCGCTTCTACAGCGAGGTGCTGTCCGGCGCGCGGCTGGGCAACGCCGGCCCGGAACGCCGCTCCGAGCATAGCCCGGACGTGCTGCAAGGCACCACGCGCTTGAGCGAGACGCCGCAGGGCCTGCGCCTGAACGGCCGCCGCTTCTATTCCACCGGCGCGCTGTTCGCGCACCGCGTGCCGGCGCGCGCGCTCGATGCGCAGGGCCGCGCGGTGCAGGTGTGGTCGCCGCGCGAGGCGCGCGGCCTGTCCATCGTGGACGACTGGTCCTCCTTCGGCCAGCGCACCACCGCCAGCGGCGGCGTGGTGTTCGACAACGTGCCGGTCTCGCCCGACGACGTGCTGCCGGTGTGGCAGCTGGCGGAGCGCCCCGGCCTGTACGGCGCCACCTCGCAACTGATCCAGGCCGCCATCGACCAGGGCATCGCAGAGGCCGCGCTGGCCGACGCCATTGCCTTCGCGCGGCAGTACGCGCGCCCGTGGATCGACTCCGGCCTGGAGCACGCCACCGACGACCCCCATCTCATCGCCGACGTGGGCCGCCTGCAGATCGATGTGCACGCCGCGCGCGAAGTGCTGCTCGAAGCCGGCCGCGCGCTGGACGCCATCGCCGCMGCGGCCGCGCCGCAGGGGCCGGACGCCGAGGCCAGCGCACGCGCTTCGGTCGCCGTGGCCGAGGCCAAGGTGCTGACCACCGAGGCCGCGCTTGCCGCCAGCGAAAAGCTGTTCGAGCTGGCCGGCTCCTCCGCCACGCGCGCSMRCCACAACCTCGACCGCCACTGGCGCAACGCGCGCACCCAYACSCTGCACGAYCCGGTGC
>NZ_JBFTLQ010000040.1:0-68181 GCF_056396525.1 Cupriavidus sp. 05T41 | reverse complement strand
GTATTGCTCTTTGCCCACGAGTAGCACGCTCCGTCATCCTTTTGCTGCTGCTGCGAACTCTGGCCCTTGGCCGGGTAGGCGATCGGCTTGGATTGCGCCAGCGCCCCGAGCGGCACCATGGCGGCGACGGCAGCGCAAACCAGGCGCTTGTTCCACGTGTTCATGACAACTCCTTCATTGCAACTGCCCCGGGCTCGCTCATTTGCCGTTTGCCAGTGTGTCGGCCTGCTGCAGCGGCCACCCGGCACCCAGCGACTTGTAGAGCGAGACCATCAACCCGAACTCCGAGCCGCGCAGGCTTGACTGGTCCAGCTGCGCATTGAACAGCGCGCGCTGGGAATCCAGCACTTCGAGGTAGCTCGTGTAGCCGCCCTCATAGCGATCCTGCGCAAGCGACACATAGCGCTGCAGCGCGTCCACTTGCGTATCCTTCGCCGCGCGCTGCTCGCGCGTGCGTTGCACCCCCACCAGCGCGTCCGCGACTTCCTGGAAGGCCGTCTGGATCGCCTGCTGATACGCGAACAGCGCCTGCTGCTGGCGCGCTTCGGCTTGCTTGACATCCCCCGCGATGCCGCCGGCAGTGAAGATCGGCATGCTCACGGCGCCCGCGAATGACCACGTGCGCGCCGAGCCCACCCACAAGCCGGACAAGGCCGTGCTTGCCGCGCCGAACAGTCCGGTCAGGGAGATCGTGGGAAAGTACTCGGCGCGCGCCGCGCCGATCTGCGCGTTGGCCGCGATCAGTTGCTGTTCGGCCTGCAGCAGGTCCGGACGCTGTTCAAGCAGCGCCGACGGCAGCCCGGCGGGAATCTCGGGCGAAGTCAGCTCGCCGATGGACTTGCCGCGCTGGATGTCGGCCGGATTCTGGCCGACCAGGACCGACAGCAGGTTTTCCTGCTGCGCGACGAGCTGCTCGTAGAGCGCCACGGAGGTGAGCGCCGACGCGTATTCCGACTGCGCCTGGCTGACCTCGAGTTCGGACACCACGCCGCCTTCGAAGCGCTGCTGGAACAAGGTCAGCGCGCCTTGCCGACTGGCCAGCGTCTGCTGGGCGATCAGCAAGCGGTTGTCCAGGTCGCGCAGGCTGATGTAGCCCGTGGCTACCGCCGCCACCACGCTGACCTGGGTGCTCCGCCTGGCCTCGCCGGTGGCGACCCACTGCGCGCGTGCCGACTCGGTCTGCCGCCGGAGCCGCCCGAACAGGTCGATCTCCCAGGTAGCGAATACGTCCGCCCGCACCTGGTTGAACGGATTATTGACAGGTACGACGTTGCCCGCCCCGGTGGCCAGACGCTGGCGGCCACCGCCGATCTCCGCGCCGACCTGCGGAAAGAGCCCGGCGCGAGTCGACATCAGCCGCCCGTAGTATTCCTCGACACGCGCCAGCGCGATCAGGATGTCCTTGTTCTGCGCCAGCGCCTTGGCGATGAGGTCGTCAAGCACCGGATCGTTGAACTGGGTCCACCAGTGCATGTCGATGGCAGGGATCGCGTTGGCATTGGCATTGGCATTGGCATTGGCGCTGGCGCTGGCGCTGGCATTGGCGCTGGCATTGGCGTTGGCGTTGGCGTTTGCGTCGGCGTTTGCGTCGGCGCCGGACTGGGCAAAGCGGTACGCGTCCGGCACGTCCAGCGCCGGGCGCTGGTAGTCCGGCCCGACCGCGCAGCCCGCCAGCACGAGCGCGCCGGCCGCGGCAAGCTGCCGCCTCCGGGCGGGTTTCATGACTCCCCTCCGCTCGATGCCGGCGTCTCCGGACGGGGAGTGGGCGCCGGCGCCGCCGGCGCGCTCCCCGCGGCCTTCCTGGCCGCCCTGGCTTCCAGGCCCCAGAAGAACATCGGGATGAAGAAGATGGCAATGACCGTGGCCCCCAGCATCCCGCCGATGACCCCGGTCCCGAGCGAGCGCCGGCTCGCCGCGGACGCGCCGGAGGCGATCGCCAGCGGAATGCACCCGAGGATGAAGGCCAGCGACGTCATGATGATCGGCCGCAGGCGCAGCTTGGCGGCCTTCACCGCCGCCTCATACGGACTGAGGTGCTCCTTGTGGAGCATCTCCACCGCGAACTCGAAGATCAGGATGGCGTTCTTCGCCGCCAGCGCAATCAGCACGGTAAGACCGATCTGGAAGTACACATCGTTCTCCATGCCGCGTATCAGGATGCCCACCAGCGCGCCGAACAGCGCGAACGGCACGGCGAGCAGCACGCCAAGCGGCAGGGACCATTTCTCGTACTGCGCGGCCAGGATCAGGAACACCATCAACAGGGCGAAGCCAAACACCATGGTGGCGGTGGACCCGGCCTTCTTCTCCTCGAAGGCCTGCCCGCTCCAGCCATAGCTATACCCTTCGCCGAGCACCTCGCCGGCCACCTCCTCCATCGCGGCAAGGGCCTGGCCGGAGCTGTATCCCGGCGCCGCATCGCCGGTGATCTTGGCCGCCGGGAAATTATTGAATCGCGTCACCAGATCGGCGCCGGCCACATAGCGCGAGGTCGTCACCGCCTTGATCGGCACCATGTCGCCCTTCGCGTTGCGCGTGTAGAGCTTTTCGATATCCTCCGGCCGGGAGCGGAACTCGGGCTCGGCCTGCAGGATGACCTGGAACAGCCGGCTGTTCTTGGGAAACTGGCTGACATAGAGCGAGCCGAACATGGTCTGCAGCGCCGAGTAGACCTGTTCCACCGGCACCCCCTGCGTTTCCGAGCGTTCGCGATCCACATCGACCAGGAACTGGCGCGAGCGCGTATTGATGGTGGTACTGACGCCACGCAACTCGGGGCGCTGCCGCGCCTTGGCGATAAAGGCACGTACCCTGTCTTCAAGCTGTTGATACGTGCCGTCTCCCGTGCTCTGCAGCCAGAATTCGAAGCCGCCCGTGGCGCCGAGTCCGGGAATGGAGGGCGGATTGACCGGGATGACCAGGCCCTCCCGGTACGTGGAGAATTCCCGGGTGGCCTTGACGATCAGGTCCTCGGCGCTCTCGCCCTTCCCGCGCTCCTTGAAGCCCTTGAGCGTGACAAACAGCGTGCCGGCGTTGGTCTTGTTCTGGGAATCGATCAGGCTATAGCCGTCCGGCGTCGCCACGGATTTCACGCCGGGCTGGCGGGCGAGCCATTCTTCCGCCCGCTTCGAGAGTTCGCTGGTCCTGTCGAGGCTCGCCGCGTCCGGCAGGATCACCGCGCCCAGCAGATAGCCCTGGTCCTCCACCGGGAGGAAGGACGATGGGATGCGGGTGAACATCAAGACGCTGACGACGATCATCACGACAACCAGGCTCAGCGAGATGACGACCCGCTTGATCACCAGCTGCACCGTGCTGCCGTACCCCTCCACCATCCGGTCGAAGGACTTGTTGAACCAGCGGAAGAACCGGTTCTTCTCATGCTCGCCGGGCTTGAGCAGGATGGCCGCCAGGGCCGGGGAAAGCGTCAGTGCCACCACGCCGGACAGCAGCACGGAAACGGCGAGCGTGATGGCGAACTGCTTGTAGAGCTGGCCGGTGATGCCCGAGAGAAACGCCACCGGTATGAAGACCGCCAGCAAGACCAGCACGATGGCGACCACCGGACCACCGACCTCGTCCATGGCGGCCTTGGCCGCCTCCTTGGGCGGCATCTTGAACTCCACCATATTGCGCTCGACGTTCTCGATCACCACGATCGCATCGTCCACCACGATGCCGATGGCCAGCACCATGCCAAACAGCGTGAGCATGTTCACGGAGAAGCCCAACGCCGACATCGCCGTGAAGGCGCCGATGATCGACACCGGCACCGCCAGGATCGGCACCAGCGTCGCCCGGAAGCTTTGCAGGAAGAGATAGACCACCAGGATCACCAGGATCACCGCCTCCGCCAGCGTGTGGATCACCTCGTTGATGGATTCCTGGACAAACTCGGTGGTGTCGAGGGCGATTTCGTACTGCAGGCCCGGAGGGAAGCTCTTCTTGAGGTCGGCAAGCGTCTTCTTCACCCCGGCGGCCACCGCCAGCGCGTTGGCTCCCGGCTGCTGGTACACGGCAAGCAGCGTCGCGGTCTTGCCCTTGTAGCGGCTGCGCAGGGAATAGTCCTTCGAGCCGAGCTCCGCCCGGCCGATGTCCTTGAGCCGCACCAGCGCCGCTCCGCTCGAGGCCGCGCGCAGGATGATGTTCTCGAAATCCTCGGGCTCGGTCATGCGGCCCTTGGTGGCAACCGGGAAGGTCTGCTTGACCGGGCCGGCCGTCGGCGCCTGCCCGATGCGCCCCGCGGAGAACTGCTGGTTCTGCGCGCTGACGGCGTTCTTGACGTCATCCACCGTGATGCCCAGCCGCGCCATCCTGTCGGGTCGCAACCAGATGCGCATGGCGTAGTCCGGCGTGCCGAAGATCGATGCCTGGTTGGCCCCCGGGATACGCTTGAGCGCATCCAGCACGTAGATATTGGTGTAGTTGTCGACGAAGTTCTGCGGGTAGCTGTTATCCGGAGAGTAGACCGCGATGACCATCATGAAGGCCGAGGACCGCTTCTGCACGGAAACCCCTTGCTTCGTGACAGCGTCCGGGAGCGTCGGAAGCGCGAGGTTGACACGATTCTGGACATCCACCTGCGCCAGCGACGGGTCGGTCCCGATCTCGAAAAAGACCGTCAGCGTCATGTTCCCCGTGGAGGAACTCGTGGACGACATGTAGAGCATGTTGTCGGCGCCGTTGACCTGCTGCTCGATCGGCGCCGCGACATTCTGCGCCACCACCTCGGCACTGGCGCCAGGATAGGTGGTCGATACGGTGATGGTCGGCGGCGTGATCTCCGGGAACTGGGCCACCGGCAGATTGAACATGGCAACCAGTCCGCCGACCACGATGATGATCGACAGCACCGAAGCGAAGATCGGCCGGTCGATGAAGAAATGGGAGATCTTCATGGCTTGCGACCCTCGCTGCCGGCGGCGGGAGCGCTGGCGGCATGCGCGCCCGCCCCACCCTTTGCTGCCGCCGGGACTGGCTTCACCGGGGCGCCGGGCGCCAGGCGGGTGGCGCCATTCACAATCACCATGTCACCGGGCCGCAAGCCCGAGCGGATCACCCAGTTGTCGCCCGACCACTCGCCGACCTCGACCACGCGAGACTGCGCCTTGTTGTCCTTGTCGACCGTCCAGACCGACTCGCCGCGCTGGCCCTGGATCACCGCCTCCTGCGGCACGGCGACCGCCTGGGTCCGCTGCGCGCCAATCAGCCTGACCCTGACAAACTGGCCCGGACGCAACAAGCCCTGCGGGTTGGCCATTTCGGCGCGCACGAGGTACGTGCCGGTATCCGCGTTGAACGACGCGTCGGCAAAGGCAATCCTGCCCCGGCTGCCGTACACCGTGCCGTCGGCCAGGACGATCTCGACCTCGAGCGCCCCGCGCTCCGGCAGCTTCAGCGAACCGGACTGCTGCTGCGAGCGCGACTGGAGCACCTCGTTTTCCGACAGGCTGAAATTCACCCACATCGGATCGAGCTTCGCCACATAGGTCAGCAGGCTATTGGTTGGGTCGATATACGAGCCGACCTGCCTCTTCGCAAAACTGGACAAGCCATTCACCGGTGAGGTGATCGTCGTATAGCCAAGATTGAGCTTGGCGTTGACAACATTGGCGCGGGCCGCCTCGACCGCCGCCGCGGCCGCCTGCTCCTGCCCGACCGAGTCGTCGAGGTCCTTCTGGCTCAGTGCATTCTTCGCGGCAAGCGGCCGCACGCGGTTGAGATTGGCGCGCGCCGTGCTGAGCCGGGCCTGCTGTTGCGCCAGTTCGGCCTCCGCCGCGGTCAGCGCGGCCTGGAATGGCTTCTGGTCCATCCGGAACAGCAGGTCGCCCTTCTTGACCAGCGAGCCTTCTGTGTAGAGGCGCTGCTCGAGGAACCCGTTGACGCGGGCGCGGATCTCGACCTGCTGGGAGCTTTGCGTCTCGCCGACAAACTCGAACACCACCGGGACGTCGCGCAGTGCCACCGTGACGATGCCCACCTCGGTCGCGACCGCGGCGGGAGGTGGTGGCTTCTCTTTCTGGCAGGCGGCGACAAGGATAGTCGCAAGCAACAGGCAAACGTAGCGATAGCTTCGTTGTTTATTGTTCATCACGACTCCCACCCCCAAGATCCTGTGGAATCACTTCTTTTCTGCCGTACGCCGCGGTGCAGGGCGCGGTGCCGGTGCGTCAACTCGCCGCGGGGCTCCATCTGCGCTTGCCGAAAATCGATGAGCCCCGTGGAGCTCATGGCTCCGCTTTTCCTGGGGACCCTCGCCCTCATGTGTGTTTTAGATCATTCTCGTGCTTCTTGCCGAATTCTCGTACTGCATTTTTTCGATGCCGTGTTTCGCGCAAACAGGTGTGCCGTGTCACCGCCAGCGCACAGGCAGCGATCCATCCACAAGTGCGACCGCAGAGCATGCCGCGGCGAACTGTTCGACCGGTCTTGCGGCGCGCATCCGGGGCGTGCACTACAACAGGCGCTCCGCTTCATCGAGGAGCGACATCGGAGACAGCATGCCGGCGCGCGCAAAGCGCACCAGGGCAAAGGTGCGCACCAGCGGCGGATCGCCCGGGACCCGGGCGCTTTGCAGATCGATTGCATCGCCCGGTGCCGTGCTCTGTTCCGGCAGCAGCACATTCATCCGGCTCAGGCGGATGTTCCGGTGCTCCAGGGAGAACCGCGAACCCGCCTCCTCGAACACTTCGCCGAGTCCGTCGATCTGGCGCTCCAGGGCATCGGATGCCACGCCGAGCCGGGCGAGTTCCTGAGCGTTTTCCTCGATCTGTTCGCGCAGCCTGGCATGTTCCGCGGGCGCCACTTCGCTACCGCCCCCCACCACCGAGCGCATACCGGTGCCCCGCCGCTCCAGCAGATGCAAGCGCGCCTTCAGGAGCTCCAGCTCACGTTCGATCACATTGCGCCGCGACATGCCGGCGGCAAACCGGGCCAGGCCCTCCAGCGCCAGCTGATCCAGCATTCGCCGCACGATCTCCTCGCGCAGCCCGGCGTCAGTCCGGCCACAGATCCGCACCTGGTGATCGCTGAAGCAGATCGTGGTTTGCTGCACATCGGTGCGCATCACGTCTCCCTCCAGCGCGACGCCCAGCGTGTGCCGCTCGGCCATCGCCATGCCCAGCACCGCATAGGCCTCCCGCGCGTCCGGTGCGTGCTCGAAGAACTCGCGCAGGTCCGCTGAGCGGCTGAAGGCAAGCTCCACATCGTGCGCCGTACCGAAAAAGGCATGGATGTAGGGATCCGATCCCCACGCCACCGCGCTGGCTTCGCGCGGCGCAGGAAGGCCCGCCGCCAGCCCGCGGACAACGTCCAGCGCCAGCCCGATCTTCGGCCCGAGCCGTTTCTGGTAGTGCGGCACCAGGCGCAGGCGCGGACTCAGGCCGAGGACGCGCTCCGTCATCTCGGCAATCTCGTGCTTGCTCCGCTTGTCGCGCTTGCCTTGCTCGTGCGCGCCCGGCTCGCGCCGGCGCAGCAGGTCCAGTATGCTCATCGATCGGCTCCCCTCGTTGCGCGCGACCCCGCGCCACCGGTTCGTGCTGCAGTTCGCGCTCAGGCCTGTGCGCGGCTGGCGCGCCGCGGCTTATCCAGGGGCGATGCCGGCCCCGGCCGGCACCGCAAGCCGGAGCTTGACCACGCGCAGCATGGCATCGTCGGGGCATGGCGTATCGTCGAAGCCGAGCCGGCGCGCAAGGCCGCGCATGGAATGGTTGGAAGACAACACGAAGCCCTCCATCCATCGGTATCCCCGCGCGCTCGCGGCACCAATCAACGTTTGCATGAGGTGCCGCGCCAGTCCCAGCCCATGCCAGTTGTCGTCGATCGTCACGGCGAATTCGCAGACCTCGCTGCCAGGACCCGCGGCATAGCGCGCGCCGCCGACGATGACCTCTGCCTCGCCATTGCCTGTGACGGCCACCAGCGCGAACTCGCGCTCCGGCATCGGGTGGGTTGCCGATTCGAGCATGGCGTCCGGCAGTTCCCGCATGGAGGCCATGAATCGCGTATAGCGGGAATCCACCGATAGGCGGTGGAAGGCGGCCAGCAGGGCTGCCTTGTCTTGTCCGCCGATCTGGCGCAGCAGAATCTGCCGCCCGTCGCGCAGTGTCACGCGGGCGGGCAGCGATGGCTCCGGGATGGAATCGTCCGGCATGATGATCTCGCTGGTGCTGACATCAAGGGGGCGCTGGTGCGCGAACCGGGTGCAGTCCGGAGGCCGACGCCGTCAGAACCGCTCGGGGACATGCCTGTAAGGATAATCCGCCTCCTTGTAGCCGCCGGATTTTTGCCGCGCCGGCAGCTTCACCTTCTTGTGCGGCACGGCCTCGTAGGGAATCTTGTCCAGCACGTGGCTGATGATGTTGAGGCGGGCGCGCCGCTTGTCGTTCGAGTTGGCCACGTACCAGGGCGCGTAGTCTGTATCGCTGGCGAGGAACATCTTGTCGCGCGCGCGGGAATAGTCATACCAGCGGCTGTAGGATTTCAAGTCCATATCCGTGAGCTTCCAGGTCTTGCGGCCATCGTCGATGCGCGACGCAAGGCGGCGCGTCTGCTCCTCCTCGCTTACCTCAAGCCAGTATTTCAACAGGATGACACCGGAACCGATAATGGCCTTCTCGACCAGGGGCACGGCCCTCAGGAACGCTTCGGCCTGCTCCTCGGAGCAGAATCCCATGACCCGCTCCACGCCAGCGCGGTTGTACCAGCTGCGGTCGAAGATCACCACTTCGCCGGCGGCGGGAAGGTGCGAGATGTACCGCTGAACGTACATCTGGCTCTTCTCGCGCTCCGTGGGGGCCGGCAAGGCAACCACGCGGAACACGCGCGGACTCACGCGCTCCGTGAGGGCCTTGATGGTGCCGCCCTTTCCCGCGCCGTCGCGGCCTTCGAACACGATGCAGACCTTGCAGCCGGTCGCCAGCACCCATGCCTGCAGCTTGACCAGTTCGATATGCAAGCGCCGGAGTTCCTTCAGGTATTCCTTGTTGCCTAGCCGGTCCCCGGTGGCTTGCTCGTGTTCAGCCGCCTTTTTCGCGTTTGCCATGTCCGTTCTCCTCAGCCCCGCGCTTCGCCTTGCACGCTACTCCGAGATCACAACCTTAGTTTGCGTTCCGGCTTATTGCAAATCTTACTTGCGGGCAAAACAGCACTCGCGAAACGCGTCGGCGAAACGGATAACTTCTACGCTGTATCAACAGTGATACACCCGTGCGGTCGCGTTTTGCTTGCAGGCGGGGCCGCCCAGGGCGATGGCGCAAACGCCGTGCATGGGCACCGCACAAACGGACGGAGATCTATTGGCCGGCATCCCCGTGCCTTACGGTCCGCGCCTGCGCCCGCCATTGCGAAACACTGCAGCCGAACTGGCCGCCGAACCAGCGCGAGAACGCGCTCAGCGAAGAGAAACCCAGCAACGTGGCCACCTCCGAAAGCGGACGCCCGCGGTTTTCGATATACGGGATCACCAGGCCGGCGCGCACGTCGTTGACGATGCCGGAGTACGTTGCCTCCTCCTGCGCCAGACGCCGGTGCACCGTGCGGCGGTCCACGCCGAGGAACTGCGCCACGCGCTCGACCGAGCAGACGCCGGACGGGAGCAAGGCGTAGACCAGCTTCTTCACCTTGTCGGGCATGGTGGTGTTGGCCTGCGCAAGCAGCGTGCCGAGATACTGCTTCACTTGCTGCGCCATCACCGGATCATAGGAGGGCAAGGGCGACTCCAGGTCGGACGCCACGCAGATGATGCCGTCGAAGTCCTGGTTGAACTGCACCGGCATGCCGAAAACGCGCAGGTACGTGGCCGTGCTGGCAGGCGCGGCGCTTGTGAAGCAGATGCTGCGCGGACGCCACGATGCGCCCAGGAACAAGCTCAGCATGCGGAACACCACGCCTACGGCCAGATCCGTGGCCTGGCGCAGCGTACCGGGCTCGTCACTCAGGACCTGCAGGTGGATCATCACCATGCCCTCGGACTCTTCGACGCGCATGGCCAGCGCTTCGTTTTGCAGGCCCATATAGCGGACCATGGAGTCCAGCGCACGGCGCAATGTCGGCTCCTCCCGCACCACGAAGGCGAGTGGCCCGAGATTCGAGAATTCTCGCAACTCGGCCATGCGCAGGCCGAAGTCGTCAACCCGGGCCGCCTTGGCGGACATATCCAGCAGCCGCCCCACCAGTCCGGCCGCCAGCCGGATGTCGGGATCCAGCAGCGCCGCACGGCTGATCTTCGCCGCCCTTAGCTGCTGATAGGGATCAAGGCCGACGGCGCGCGCCACCTCGACATAGTGGGTGAGACTGGCACTGCGGAGATAGTAGGCCATTGCCGAAATCGTGGGTTCGCTGACTCTCCCGAAATGTAAATTGAATGTCCCGGATGGTCAAATCACTGCTGGCCATCAGCCGATATTTGAAGCAAGGAAAAACCGCTTTCTCCGCATCGGCTCCGCTGCAGCAGCGTCGGCCGCCGCTGCCCGGCAGGTCACGCCCACCGGGAATCGGGAATCGGGAATCGGGAATCTGGAATCACGAGTCGCCCGTGCCGGGCCAGAAGCACGGTCTATGCATCTGCGATGCCTGACCTGACCAGCCCGAACTCCAGCAGCGCGGGAACAAAGCAATGGTTCCTCACCCCTCTCAGGGACATCTTCGTCAGCACATATCGCTTGAGGATCGAAAGCCCGGACCAAGCCTCCCCGGTAATCGGCGCCAGTTCGGCCAAGGCGTACTGCGCCAGGACCGAGTCAGGTATTTTCGAAGCCTGGAGCCATGCCGCCTGAGCATCCGGCGGGAATGTCTCTGGCACCTTGTTAAGGTGCTTCTGCATGATGTCCCGGAGGCTGGAGGCAAAATCACCCGCGTTGCCGGCCGTGGCGGGTGGAAAACCGGCGAGCGCCTCACGGGCCTCGACGGGAAGGGCTTGCCATTCCAAAAGGGAGAATGTGTATCCGTAAAAATCCAGATTGAAGCGGAGACACATGGGCACGTATTTCAGGTTGTCACATGCCTCTATCTCAAACACAAACAATGGCAATTTCTCATAGAGAAACATGGCAATCCCCTCGGACCTTGTAGTCGGTGTGAAAAGCCAGGCGTGCCGCTGAACTCGCGATCGCCTCACGCATACCACTGCCGCATCCCTTCGTGACTGAGTATAGGACGCGAAGGGGAACCTCTCGCACGAGGAACAGCGAGACACCGGTGGCCACCAACATACCGCTGGATAGCCTGGCGCTGGCGCCAAAAGCTGGTGCCGGAGGATTTGCGACAACCGGCGGGGCGTGCCCGCCGGAGGATTACAACGCGCGCATCGCGCATCCAGGCGGATTCCACCTGCGGGTGCCCGCGCGGGAGCGGGAGTGGCACACGCCCTCGGGAAAGGCGGTGTTCCTGGTCAATGCACTGACCCCGGACTCGCCCATCGCGCGTGCGCGCGAGGCGTACGGGGAACGGCTGATGACGCTGATGACCACGCGGTCGCATGACCAGTACAACACCACGGTGTATGCGCTCGACGATCGGTATCGCGGCGTGTTCGGCCAGCGGCGCGTCGTCTTCATCAACCGCGACGACCTTGCAATGCTCGGCCTGAAGGCCGGCGAATGGATCGATATGACCACGGTCTGGGAAGACAATATCGAGCGCCGCGCCGATGGCTTCCTTCTGGTCGAGTACGACATCCCGCGCGGATGCATCGGCGCCTATTATCCGGAGACGAATCCGCTGGTGCCACTGGGCAGCGTAGCCGACGGATGCAATACGCCGACCTCCAAGTCGGTCCCGGTCCTGTTGCACCGGAGCGCCGCGCCAACGGCAGCCGGACAGGCGTGACGGGCCACGGGTACCCGGCGCCGGTGGGCGGTACAGCGCTAACGCGGGTCGCCGCCCTCGCCCTGCAGGCCCGTCTCCACCATGTCGATCAGCCGCTGCCCGATGTCGTAGGCCTGCCCCGGCGCCTGCGCCAGCAAGTGCAGCGGCCCGTCGATGACCAGCATGGACAGGCCGTGCACCGCGGACCACGCCAGGTATTCCGCGCCGGGCCGGCGCGCAGCGGGTAGCAGGCCGGCGGCGGTCATCTTGTCGAGCGCCGCGCCCAGCAGCTCGAACGGGTTCAGGCCGCTGTCGCCTTCCCTGGCCGGCATGGGCACGCCGCGCAGTTCGCCCGGCACGGAAAAGGCCGTGCGGAACAGCCCCGGCTCGGCCAGGGCGAAACGCATATAGCCGGTGCCGACCGCGCGCAGGCTGGCGCGCGCCGCATCCGCTGGCGGCGCTGTCCCGTCGACCTCGGCGAGATCGGCCTCGATCGCCATGGCCAGCGCCGACAAGGCCGCGAAGCGCACCGCCTGCAGCAGGTCGTGGCGGCTGGCGAAGTGCCGGTACGCGGCATTGGGCACCACGCCGGCACGCCGCGTGGCCTCGCGCAGCACGACCGCATCCGGGCCGCCGTCGCGCGCCAGGTCCATGCCGGCATCGAGCAGCGCGCGCCGCAGGTCGCCATGGCGATACGTATTGCGGGCCGGAGCGCCGGCCGGCGCGTCCGGGGGTACCGCCGCAGGTGCGGATTGCGCCGCCTCGCCTGGTTCCGACATGGCGGCGGCACCCTTGCCAGCCGCCCGGCCCGCGGTGCCGGAAGTGCGCTTGGCACCCGTCATTTTTCCTCCATGTGGACAGCGTCCATTTTCTCGACTATGGTAGTGGACAGTGTACACAACGATGTGGCCGGATCACAGCAGCGGCGCCCATCACGCAATCCGGCGAAATCCGGCGCAATATCGACGCAGCGTGTGACCAGCACCCCCAGGGCGGCGCGCCGCAGGAGGCCTGGGTGCGCGCCACCTTGTGTTTTCGCAAGATCGCCGGCCGGTGGCTGGTGGTGCACGAGCATGCATCGGTGCCGATGCCGCTCGATCCCGAACGACCCTGAGAACGCCATAAGGAGACAAAATGCTGGTCCAACCCTACCTGTTCTTCGAAGGCCGCTGCGAGGAAGCGGCGGAGTTCTACAAGCGCGTACTGGACGCGAAAGTCGAAATGCTGATGCGCTTCAAGGAAGCGCCGCCGCAACCGGCAGGCGCGCCCGAGGGATGCGCGCCCGCCCCCGGCGACGCAGAGAAGGTGATGCACATGGCCATGCGCATCGGCGAAAGCACGGTGATGATGTCCGACGGCCGTTGCAGCGGCAAGCCGAGCTTCGAAGGCATCGCGCTGTCGGTAAGCGTGCCCGATGCGGCTGCCGCGGACCGCGTCTTCAACGGGCTGGCCGAAGGCGGCCAGGTCCAGATGCCGTTGGGCGAGACCTTTTTCGCGCACCGCTTCGGCATGACCGCCGATCGCTTCGGCGTGTCGTGGATGGTAATCGCGGAGAAGAGGCCCTGAGGCACTTCCTTGCCTGGCGGCGCTGACCGGACGGCGCCCCTGGTTCTGCCGGTCCGACCCGATCCAGGCGCCACTTGCTGCGCGGCGGCCGTAAAGCCCGCCGCGCCGGCTTCTCCCTTCCCGCCCTTCCCGCCCTTCCAGCCCTTCCCGCTTTCCTTTTCATTGCGCCGTCGCTACGCCGTCAAGGCGGGTGACTACGCGATCGAATCCCGGCGGGCACCTTGCTGGCCGCGAGCGTGCGCCCGCGCGCGCCTTGCGATCCGGCCGGTCTCACGCTCAGGGCGTGACGCTGGGCGCGGTCGCGGCTGTGGCGGCGGGCACGGCCGACGGCGCGGCCGGTGCCGCCGCCCCCTGCGCTTGCAAGGGGCAGCGCGCCTGCGCGCTTGCCCGCCTGGCCTGCGCCTGCTTCTGGGCGCGCGCGCGTTCGATCACGGTCCAGTCGGGACCGGCCAATGCCGGCAATGATGCAGCGAGTGCCGAGACGCTTGCCAGCGACAGCACGATCTTGTTCAGGGAAATCATGGGGAGGGTGAGACTGTTGGTTGGTACTGCGGGGGACTGCGGGGGACTGCGGTGAACTGCGGTGAACTGCGTGGCGTGGCGTGGCCAGGGACAATCTGCGCGCAACGCGGCGGCAGCGGTCTCGCCGGCCGGCCCGGCCCCGGGCGGAGGATTCCCGGGGCCGGGCCGGTTGCGCCGGTCAGGCGCTGGCTTTGCCTGCCACGCCGCTGTGGGACGGCGTTGCCGACACACCGGTCAGGTCGCGGCCAGCCAGGTCGAGCGCCGCGGCGCCATGGGCGCCATCGGTGAACGCATCGCGGCGGTCATTGACGCGCGCACCGTCGGTAAACGGGTCGCGGCGGTCATTCGCGCGGGCGCCGTCGGTGAACGGGTCGCGCTTGCCGTTGTGCAGGTTGTAGCCGTACTTGTCGCCGGCACTGGTGCTATCTTTCGGACCCTGTGCACTGGCTTGCGTCGATGCCATGACGCAAAGGCCAAAAGCGGCTGCGGAAACGAGGGTCGTGAAGAGCTTCTTGTTCATGATTGCTGCTGGAGTCCAGAATGGGCGGCACTTTCCACTTGTGGTGGAGCGGGATAGGCGGATCTGCGTCCCGCATGTCGTCTGTTTCGCCTTTTTGCATGTACCGGCGCGGTCGGAAGCGCGGTACAGACGACAGTGTAGCCATCGCCTAGCATTCCCGTGATGAATTAATATTCTGCATTCCAGTCGGAATTTTCACAGTATTGGCCGCGGCTCTGCCATGCCGGCGCAGCCGGGCGCGCCCCACGCAGCAACGCCTCCGCGCGGTCAGTGATGCTCGCCTGTGTTCTGCGCCACCTTCGGGCTGTTCTGCCAGCCGCCCCCGAGCGCCAGGAACAGATTGACCTGGTCCATCGCCACCTGGCTGTCCGACGCGGCCAGCGCCGCCTCTGCCGCTGCCAGCGTCCGGTCGGCATCGAGGCTGGACAGATACGGCGTGCGCCCGGCCTGATACAGCTGGCGGTGTTGCCGCGCGGCCTCTTGCGCGTCATCGCGCGCCACGCGCAGCGAATGGTTGCGCTCCAGCTCGCGCGTGTAGTCGCTGAGCGCGCCCTGCGTTTCCTGCAGCGCCTTCAGCACGACGCCGTCGAAACTGGCCAGCGCGGCGTCGGCACCCGCTTCCATCGCGTGAATGCGTGGCCGCACGCCGTTGGTCGGCAGGTTCCAGGTGATCAGCGGCCCGATGCCCCAGCGCGCCGTGGGCCCGCTGCCGAGGTCGCCGAGGATGCCGCTGAAGCCGGCGGATGCGCCGATGCGGATCGAGGGATAGAGATCGGCGGTCGCCACGCCGATCCTGGCGGTGGCCGAGGCGAGCTCGCGCTCGGCCTGGCGGATGTCGGGCCGGCGCCTGAGCAGCGCGGCGCCGTCGCCGACAGGCAAGGGTTGCCGCAGCCTCGGCTCTTCATGGCAGGCGAACTCCGCTTCAGGCAGCGCGCCGGGTGGCTTGCCGAGCATGACGGCGAGGCGCCAGGCGGCGCCTTCCTGCTCCGCCTTGAAGCGCGGCAGCGCGGCGCGCAAGGTCTCGGCCTGCGCGCGCGCGCGCAGCAGATCGGCGGGCTGGCCGCGGCCGGCGGCGACCAGCTTGCCGGTAATTTCCGCGCCGCGCTCCTGCAGCGCAAGCTGCTGCCCGGCGACGTCGAGTTCATGCGTGGCGGCGCAGCCCTGCACATAGGCACGCACGGTCTGCGCCACCACGCCGACGCGCGTCATGTCGAGCGCGGCCTGGCTGGCTTCGGCACTGGCCAGCGCGGCCTCGTCGGCGCGCGCGAGCTTGCCGAAAAAATCCACCAGGTAAGACACCGCGAAACCGACATCGCCGAGGCTGAAGACCGGGACCTTTTCCTTGAGCAGGAAACTCTCGCCAGCCACCTGCGCGCGTTCGGCCTTGGCGGAGATCGCCGCCTGCGGCAGGTTCTCGGCCTCCACCTCGTGGTAGACCGCCACGGCGCGCCGCAGGTTAGCGGCGGCCACGCGCACGCTGGTATTGGCAGCGAGGGCCTGCCGCACCAGCCGGTCGAGCCTGGGGTCGTCATAGAGCCGCCACCAGTCGTCCGGCACGGCGGCCACCGATACCGCCGCATCCTGCGTGCCCCGCAGCGGGCCATTGGCCTCGGGCGCGCGCATCATCGCGTGCGCGGGCACCTTGTAGTCGGGGCCGACCGTGGTGCAGGCGAACAGCAGCGGCATCACCGCCGGCAGCCATGCCAGGCGGAGCTTGCTCATTGCGCCGCACTCCCGCTGGCACCGTCGCCGGGGGGTGCGCGCCGCGCGGCCACGACCTGGCGCGGCACGGCCACCGACACCGTGGCCGTGCGGCCCGAGACGAGCTGCATGTCGGCCGGGACGTCGTCCAGCACGATACGCACCGGGATACGCTGCGCCAGCCGCACCCAGTTGAAGGTGGGATTCACATTGGGCAGCAGGTTGGCGCCGCTGCTGCGGTCGCGGTCCTCGATGCCGGCTGCAATGCTCTGCACGTGGCCGTGCAGCGTGACGTGCTCGCCCATGATGCGCACCGCTACCGGGCTGCCGATGCGGATGCGGTGCAGCTTGGTCTCCTCGAAATACCCTTCCACATGGAAGGAGCCCGCATCGACCATCGACAGCACCGGGCGGCCGGTGCTTACATAGTCGCCCAGGCGCGGCAGGCGATCGTTCAGGATACCGTCGACCGGGCTGGCCACGCTGGTGCGCGCCAGGTTCAGGCGCGCCACCCCGACCGCGGCCTCGGCCTGCGCCAGCGCCGCTTCGCCTTCCTGCACGCGGGCCTGCCCTTCCTCCACCACCTCGGTGGCGACCACCTCGCTCAGCGCGTGGTTGCGCGCGGCCTCGCGGCGCGCCTGCGCCAGCGTCGCGCGCAAGGCGGCCGCGTTGGCCTGCGCTTGCTGCAGCGCCAGCCGGTAGCGGTCCTGGTCGATCACGAACAGCACCTGGCCGCGCCGCACGCGCTGGTTGTCCCTGACCAGGATCTGCGTGACCAGGCCCGACACGTCAGGCGCGACCTGCACCACGTCGGCACGCACGTGGCCGTCGCGCGTCCACGGCGCCACGGTGTAGTAGTCCCACAAATGCCTGACGACAAACAGCGCTGCCACCGTAGCCAGCAAGGTCAGCGCCACGGGGACCAACAAACGGAACTTGATTTTCATGATTGCAGCCAGCGGGCCAGGGCGACCACGCCGCCGAGCACGATCAGGTAGAGGGCGAGGTTGAAGAGGGAACGGTGCCAGACCAGCCGGTAGAAGCCAGCGCGGGCGAGCAGCGCGCGCAGGCAGGCGGTCATGGCGAAGCTGACCAGCATCAGCGCGAGCAGGCTGGGCACGAACACGCCGTAGACATCGATCTCGGCGCTCAGCATGGTTTCTCCACCGGCGCGCGCGGCAGCGCCGGCGGCGCGGGTACCTTGCCAGTGGGCGCGTGCGGCTGGGCGTGGTAGAGCGTGACCTGCAGGGCGACCAGCGCGGCCAGCGTCTCGCGCACCGCATCGCCGGCGGCCGCATTGTCCACGCCATCGTCCACGCCATCGGCCTGCGCCGCGACCTCGCCGATGGCCTTGTCGATGCGCGCGGACAGCGCCTCGGGCGGCGCCATCGCGTGCCCGGCTTTCAGGCGCGCGCGGAAATGCGCGGCGGCGCCGTTGAGCACGCGCGTGACCGCGCGCCGCGCGGCCGGACGCAGCGCCGCCAGGTTGCGCTGCAGCGCCAGCGCGCCGAAGCCGACCTGCAGTTCGGCGAAGCCGTCGGTGGACATCTTGTCGTCGCTGGCCGCCAGGCGCGGCACCAGCTGGCCGAGGCGGTCCAGCATGCGGCTGCCGAGCCGGGCCTGCTCGGGCGCTTCCCCGCGCGTGGCGGCTTGCGCCAGGTCCTTCCAGCTGGCGCGGATCAGCCGGTGCGCGGCCACGCGCGCGCCGAACGGCCGCGTCGCCATGAACCACAGCGGCGCGAACAGCATGCCGCCCACGCTGGCCAGGCTCGTATTGAAGGTGCCGAGGAAGTTGGCGTCGTAGACACTCTGGAAGTTGCCGAACGATGCCGTATTGACCGACAGCAGCATGGCGATGAGGTTGAAGCCGGGACGCGAGATCAGCATGCCGATGGCCATATAGGGCACCGCCAGCATGCCGACCAGCGTCTCGAAGTTATGGGCCTGCGGCACCACCAGGAACAGGTAGAAGCACGACACCAGGAAGCAGATCACGCTCCAGCGCATGAAGGCGCGCGCCACCGGCCTGGGCTCCTCGACGGTGGCGAAGAAGCAGCTGGTGATGGTGGCCACCACCACGGCGCCGGCACCGTCTTCCCAGCCCGAGGCGATCCACAGCAGGCCCGCGCAGAACACCGCGAGGCTGGTCGAGCAGGCGTAGTACAGCAGCATGCCGTGGTCGTGATGGTGCGCCCGGTCCGCCGCGCGGGCGCGGTAGCGCAGCACCGGCGCGGCGGCCTGGCCCGCCCCGCGCTGGTCGCCGATGCCGCGCTGCAGGGCGTGGCAGTCTTCGCACAGCGCCGCGAGCGTGCGCAGCTGATCGTTGGCGGTGGCCACCAGGCCGGCATGCCAGCCCGGCGCCTTGCCGTATTCGCGCCAGGGCGCGGCCGCCGGCCCGAGCGCGGGCGCCGGCCCGTGGAAGCCGGCATGGATCCAGGCGCGCATGTCGGCCATCTGGCGCGCGAGCTGCGCCGGCATGCCGTGCGCATGGGCGCGCAGCGCCTGCAGCAATCCTGCCAGCGAGGACAGCACCGGCAGCAGCATGGTCATGCGCTCGCGCAAGGCGCGCGCATGGCGCAATGTGTCGGCGCTCTCGGTATCGTAGGAAAGCTGCGCGATCAGCTGGTCGAGCGCGAGGATGTCGGTGGCCAGGCGGTGCCGGCTGCCGTGGCGCGAGGCATTGGCGTCGGGCTCGGGCGAGAGCATGTCGGTTGCCCACAGCGCGGCATCGGCCAGCCAGGTGGCGGAACGGGCGCGCAGCGCCGGCGCCACCTTGGCCGGGAAGACGATCGAGCCGACCAGCCCGGCGCACAGGATGCCGACCACGATCTCTTCGATGCGCGCCACGGCAATGGCGAAGACCTGGGCGGGCTCGCTGACGGCGGGCAGCGCCACGATGGGCAGCGTGTACGCGGCCAGCAGGAAGATATAGCTGCGCGGCGTGCGCTGCAGTAGCGAGAAATACAGCAGGGCGCCGGTCCACAGCGCGATGGCAGCCATCAGCAGCACCGGTTCGTTGACCAGCAGCGGCACCGTGGCGACGGCGCCGGTGGCGCCAAGCAGCGTGCCCGCCACGCGGTAGGCGGCCTTGGAGCGCGTGGCCCCGGTCAGCGGGTGGGAAACGAAATAGACGGTTGCCATGGCCCAGTAAGGGCGGGGCAAACCCAGCGCCAGCGCGATATAGAGCGCGAGCATCGAGGCGGCGAATGCCTTCAGTGAAAAGAGCCATTGCCGTGCGCTCGGCCAAGCCATGACGCAAACCTGTAGAAGAGCGGTGGAATGGAAGTGTAGCCAACTGGCGCTCATTCCGAACATGATTTAAAATTGACGATCACATTCGCTTTTTTCATGGATCAGGAAGCCGCCCGTGCCCATCGATATCCGCGCCCTACGCTATTTCGTCGAGACCGTGCGCCTGCAGAGCTTCACCCAGGCGGCCACCTCCCTGTTCGTCACCCAGTCCACCATCAGCAAGATGGTGCGCCAGCTGGAGGACGAGATCGGCCAGCCACTGCTGATCCGCGAGGGCAAGCAGGTACGGCTGACCGATGTGGGGCGCGTGGTCTACGAGCGCGGGCAGGAGGCGCTGGGCGTGGTGCACCGGCTCACGCTGGAGGTGGCCGATCTTTCCTCGCTGGGGCGGGGCCAGCTCACGGTGGGCATTCCGCCGATGGCCAACCTCTTCTTCACCCCCGCGGTGAGCGCCTTCCGCCAGCGCTACCCCAACCTGGAACTGAGCCTGGCCGAGCATGGCGGGCATACGGTGGAACAACAGGTGGCCAACGGCGAACTGGAGGTCGGCGCGACCGTGCTGCCCGGCGACAGTGGCCTGGCGCTCGCGACGCGCGAGTTTGCCAAGTACCCGATCTGGGTGGCAGGGCCGCGCAAGGCAGGCTGGGCCAGGAACAAGACCGTCAGCCTGGCGGCGCTGCGCGACGAGCCGCTGCTGCTGCTGACCGACGACTTCTCGCTCACGCGCAAGCTGCGCGTGGCCTTCATGGAGGCCCGCGTGGAGCCGCGCATCGTGGCGCAAAGCGGGCACTGGGATTTCCTCGCCTCGATGGCGGCGGCCGGGCTCGGCACCACCTTTCTGCCGCAGCCGCTGCTGGCCAGGGTCCAGCTCGACGACAAGCTCGCCGTGGCGCGCCTGACCGAACCCGCGATGGACTGGGCGCTGGCGCATATCTGGTCGCCGGGACGCTACCTGTCCCACGCGGCGCGCGCGTGGTTCTCGATCTGCGAGGAAGTGCTGGGGGCCTGAGGCAGCGTGCGGCGTGCGGCGCGCGGCCCCCGCCTGCCGCCGTCAGTCCACCGCGATCGATGCGCTCTTGATCAGGGCGCGGCTACGGCCCACTTCGTCGCGGATGGTGCGCGCCGTTTCGTCGGCGCCGGCGCCCCTGACCACGAAGCCCTGCGCGGCAAACAGCTCGCGCGCCTTGGGGGTGGCGAGCGCCTTTGCCATGGACTGCTGCAGGCGTGCGGACACCTCGACGGGCAGGCCGGCCGGGCCGACCAGCGCGATCCAGGCGTCGTACGCATAGTCCTTGACGCCGGCCTCGGCCAGCGTGGGCACCCCCGGCAGGCTTTCCAGCCGCGCCGGCGTGCTCACGGCGAGCGCGCGCAGCTTGCCGGCCTTGATCTGCGGCAGCGCCGACGGGGAGGCCAGGAAGGCGGCGCTGATCTGCCCGCCCAGCACATCGGTCAAGAGCGTATTGACCCCCTTGTAGGGCACATGGAGCATGTCGATGCCGGCCCTGGACTTGAGCAACTCGCCCGCCAGATGAAGCACGCTGCCCTTGCCCGACGAGCCGTAGGTCAACTGGCCCGGCTGCGCCCGCGCCGCCGCGATCAGCGCCTGCGCGGTCTTGTACGGCGAGCCGGCGCCAACCACCAGCACCAGCGGCGTGGTGCCGATCAGCGCCACCGGGCTGATGTCCTTGAGACTGTCGTAGGGCAGGTTGGGATACAGGCCGGGGTTGATGGCATGGTTGGAGGAGACCACGGCCAGCGTGTAGCCGTCGGCGGCGGCCCCCACCAGTTGGCGCGTGCCCGGAATGCCGGCCGCGCCGGCGATGTTCTCCACATAGAACGGTTGCCCGAGATCGTGCCCCATGCCCTCGGCAACCACGCGCGCAACCAGGTCCGCGGTGGAGCCCGGCGAGTTCGGCACGATCAGGCGCACGGTCTTGGCGGGATAAGCGCCGGCGGCATGCGCGGCCGCCACGCCGCAGGCCAGGGCAAGGGCGGCAAGCAGCCGCCCGGCCGCGCGCGTGGCGCGGCTTGGGATATGGAACATGGGTGTCTCCGGTGTCTTGTGGTCCGGCCGGAATCTGCTGCCCGGCTCTGGGGAACCCGGCCCGCGCGGGTGCGGGCCGGTGGCGTGAAACTCAGGCTAGGCCGGCGCTGCCTCCTCGCGGGCGCGCGCCTGCAGTTGCCCGAAGGTGCTGATCTGCCCTGCCAGCGCGCTGGCCGCCACCGTGTAGGGGCTGGCCAGCCAGACCTGCCCCGGGCCCGAACGGCCCGGGAAGTTGCGGTTGATGGCGCTGATGGTGACCTGCTCGCCGCTGGTGGACGCACCGGGGCCGCAATTGGCGCAAGAGCCGCAGCCCGGCATCACCAGCGTGGCGCCGGCGGCGTCAAAGGTCTCCAGGTAGCCGCGCGCCTCGCAATACTCGCGCACGCCCAGCGTGCCGAATTGCAGGTACAGCCGCGTGCGTGGCGATACCTTGAGGCCGTGCTCCAGACCCCAGCGCAGCACCTCGTGGTAATAGTCGAAATCTTCGCGCTTGCCGGCCGTGCAGGAGCCGCCGTAGGCAATATCCACCGGCACGGCCTCGCCCAGCGCCTGCGCCGCCACGCCGTTGCCGGGATCGCCGGGCCGCGCCACCATGGGCGTGATGGCGGCCGCATCGATGCGGATCACGTCGCGGTAGCTGGCGCCGGCATCGCTGCGCATCCAGTCCTCGACGACGAAATCCACGCCGCGCCGCGCCTTGAGGAAGGCCACGGTCTTGTCGTCCGGCGCGACGATGCCGGTGAAGCCGCCCAGTTCCGCCACCATATTGGTGAGCGTGGCACGCTCGTCGACCGAGAGCGCGCGCACGGTGCTGCCGGCGTACTCGAACACCACGCCGATGGCGCCGCCCGAGCGGATCGCGTCCATCTGCAGCAAGTGGAGCACGATGTCCTTGGCGGTCACGCCCGGCGCCAGTTCCCCCTCCACTTCCACGCGCAGGGTCTCCGGCACCTTGCAGCGCACGTAGCCGGTGACCCAGCTGTTCGCCAGGTCGGTGGCGCCGGCGCCGAAGGCCAGGCAGCCGAGCGCGCCCGAATGCGGCGTGTGCGAATCGGTCCCCACCACTACCTGGCCCGGCAGCGCGTACTGCTCGGCCATCAGCGCGTGGCAGATCCCTTCGGAGCCGGGCACGTCGCCGGGCAGCGCGCCGTGCGAGCGCACCGGGTAGTCATGGGCGAAGCTGTCGTGGCCTTGCATCAGGTTGGCCACGCCGGGCAGCAAGCCGTCGCGCACGTGCGGATAGCTCTGCGCCGCCAGCACCAGGTGATCCTTGAACGCAATGATGGTGTCCGGGTCGCGCAGCGCGGCCGGCTTGCCGAAGGCGCGATGCATCAGGTGCGCGCACATGCCGGTGAAATAGTCGTGGGAAAAACGCCAGTCGGCCGCCACGAACACGCCCTGGCCACGGCCGGCGCCCGGGGTGCCGGGCAGCAGGTGACGGTCGATGATCTTCTCCACCAGTGTGCGCGGCGCCGCGCCGGCGGGCGCCGCCGCCGCGGGCATGCTGCCGGGGACCGGCCAGCTCGCCGCGCGGCTGAAGGCCAGCAGGCCGCCGGCGCGGATCACCTGCTGGGTCAGCGCGTCGCGCCCGCTCAGGAAGGCTTCGATGGGAATCGCCTCGCCGGCCAGCACGCGCTCGAGCACGCTGAAATCCGTGGTGGTGAGGATGCCGATGTTGTCGCAGTTCTGCTGGTAGATGCGCTCGAAGCTCTCCGCCACGATCAGGCGGATACCGGCCGACAGCTCTGCCAGCGGGCTGGACTCGCGCGAGGAGCCCTTGCCGTAGCGCTTGCCCGCCACCGTGACCGCAAAGCCACCGTCGCGCACGGCGTTGCGGCCGACCGGCATTTCCCCGCCGGCCTGGAAGCCCACATAGGGGAACTCGCCCAGGCGCTCGTCGTAGGTGAGCATCACTGTCACCGGCGTGATCTCGTCGGTGGAAACATTGTCGCGCAGCGGGCCGGCGTCGGCCAGGCTCACGGCCTTGCCTTCGAGCTGGGCACGCATGCAGGCGGGATCCTGCGACAGGTAAAGCACGCGGCCGCCGAAGCGGATCGTATCGTCCATCATGGGGGCTCCGGATCTGATTGTCGCCGTGGCGAGGTCCTGGTCAGCCCACTATATGGCGCGGCGCACGCGGCGCATAGCATGGAATCGGCACGACAGCCCTCTCGCTTCGAGACGGCTCGCCCGGCGGCGGGCCGCCCGCGCTAACGGCGCTAACGGCGGCAGAGGAAGTCCACCAGCGCCGCGGCGCTGGCCGACAAATGCTCGCGCGAATGGAACACCACCACCAGCTGGCGCGTGGCCCAGCCGTCGACCAGAGGCCGGCACGCCACATCGAGCGTGTTGACGTAAAGCTCGCCCACCTGGCGCGGCACGATAGCGATGCCCAGACCCACATGCACCATGCGGCATAGCGCGTCGAGGCTCGCCACGCGCATCTTGATGCGCAGCGCGCCGTTCAGCCGCGCGGCCTCGCCCAGCAGCAGGCGGCTCAGCGCGCTCTCGTCGCGCAGCGCGACGAAGGTCTCGCCGAGCAGGTCGGCAAAGCGCACCTGCGGCGCCGCTTCCAGCCGGTGCCCGCGCGGCACCAGCACGCACAACTGGTCCTCGCGGTAAGGCAGCGAGACGAACTGCTCCACGCCCTGGATCGCGTTGCAGATGCCGAAATCCGCGCTGCGCTCGCCCACCAGCCGCAGGACCTCGGGACTGTGCTGCTCCTCCAGCGCGATGTCGATGTCGGGGTAGACCCGCCCGAAGGCCGCCAGGTCCTCCGGCAGGAACTGCACGATGGCGCCCAGGTTGCACACCATGCGCACTGCGCCGCGCGCGCCCGAGCTAAAGCGCGACAGCTCCGCGCCGAGCGACTCGATATTGCCGATGATGGCCAGCGCATGGCGCAGCACGGCCTCGCCCACCGGCGTCACCGTGATGCCGCGCGGATGCCGCTGGATGACGGGCAGGCCGATCAGCGCCTCGATTTCCCCGATGCGGCGGCTGACCGCCGATGGCGCGATGAACTCGCGCTCGGCCGCGCGGGCAATGTTCTGTTCCTGGCAGACGGCGACGAACAGCCGCAGCGAGGTGAGGTCGAGTTTTCTGAGCAGGTTGTCCATGGCAGCGATGCTACAACGATCGCCCGGCGCGTAGCCGAAGGCGACTCGCCGAAGCGCTGATTGCAGGCCATGGAAGAGCAGGTCCGGCGAGCCAGCCACCATGAAAAAAGCGACTTGCACCCATAGGTTTTAATCGTTTCTTGAATCGCACACCGGGGCATACACTGCCCTTCGTCGAGCACGCCAGGCACCGGAACCACCGGACGCCGCCGTGCCCGCCAGTGAAGATGAACCATCATGCAGAACCCAGTGACCGCGCGCTCCCTCCTCTGCTTATTGCGCGGCCACTTCTTTCCCGGCTGATGTTTCCCTGGCCGCAGGGAGTGGCCAAAAGCTGCTCCCTGACTTTTTCAGATCGCCCCCTTCGCAATGAAACAAGCGCGCAGCGCCAGCCGCGTCGCACCGGGCGACAACGCAACAACCGCAAACAGGTAACCCTCGTGAAGAATATCGCCCTTATCGGTGCCGGCCTGATGGCACTCTCGTGCTCGCTTTCGGCCTTCGCCGGCCCGGATTTCTCCGTCATCGAAAAGGCCCGCGAAGCCCGGCGCGCCCAGCAGCGCGCGGCTGCCGCCCAGCCGGCAACCAGCCAGCCGCTGGCCGCTGCGACCCCCACGCCGGACTCGGTCACCCCGCGCGGCGTGGTCTACAAGCGCGGCGGCTGAGCGCGGGGGCAAGCCGCTGCGGGAGGCGGGCCAGGGCCATCGCGCTGTGCCGCCGGCGCCGCGAGGGGCT
This sequence comes from Cupriavidus sp. 05T41, assembly GCF_056396525.1. Taxonomy (NCBI): domain Bacteria; kingdom Pseudomonadati; phylum Pseudomonadota; class Betaproteobacteria; order Burkholderiales; family Burkholderiaceae; genus Cupriavidus; species Cupriavidus sp. 05T41. The sequence continues at coordinate 42,917 of NZ_JBFTLQ010000040.1, read as the reverse complement.
GCATTGCGCAGGCCCACCGAACTGCATCGGCCCCGATATTACCTTTGACGCCCCGGCGTGCCGCGCGTTGAACTTGGCGGATGGTGCCGGGAAGGCCCCTCTACACTCGGGGGAGCACATCCGAATGGGGGCCTGGATGCACATCGAGTATCCCCGTTCGCCGGCATCCGGCGAACCGAACAGTGGCATTGACGCTCCCTGCCCGCAAGCGCTCCTCAAACAACGGCTGGGTGGCGGCCATCTTCGTCCGCTCGATGGAATGCGAGGCGTCGCCGTCCTCCTGGTCTTCTTTCATCACTCCGTGGTCGCGGCAGCCCTGGGCGGTACGGGGACACTCGACCACATCGTGGTGAAGCTGCTGGCGTCCGGATGGGTCGGCGTCGACATCTTCTTTGCGCTATCCGGATTTCTCATCACCGGCATATTGCTCGACGCGAAGGGCACGCAGCGGTACTTCGCCAACTTCTATGCCAAGCGCACCTTGCGGATTTTCCCGCTCTACTATTTCTTCCTGATTCTGTTTTTCCTGGTGTTGCGGCCGTTTCTTGCGGAAATCTATCGGCCGGGCAATGACTATGCCGATCTCCTGCACGCGCAGGCCTGGTTCTGGAGCTATATGCAGAACTGGTACTTCGCAAGGCTCGGGGAAGGCTCGCCCGTCCCTGTCACGCAGCTCTGGTCGCTGGCGATCGAAGAGCAGTTCTACCTGGTCTGGCCGCTGGTCGTGTTTCTGTGCACCGCCCGGCGCGTGGTGGTCGTGTCCCTGGTCCTGTGCGTTGCCTCCCCGGTTCTCCGCTTCCTTCTCATCAGGGACGGATGGGATCAGATGGCGATCTACGTGTCCACGCTCACGCATATCGACCCCCTGCTGTACGGCGCGCTGGTGGCTGCGTATGCGCGGGGTGGATTCGCGCTGCCCACCGGCCGACAGGTCCTGCGCTGGCTCGCGGCGCTGGCCACCATCAGCGCGGCGCTGGTTGTGGTGCTTGACGGCGGCCTGAAGCGCGACGGGCTGGCATTGCAGACGTTCGGGTTCAGCACGCTCGGCGCATGCTCGGCCTTGCTGATTGCCGCCATGCTCCTGCTCCCGGCGGGCTCTCGCCTGAATCTGGTGGCCAGTCATCCCGTGCTTCGGATGTTCGGCAAATACAGCTATTCGCTCTATGTGTTCCACCCGCCGGTCCTGTACGGCCTGGCATGGCTAGTGCGCACACGGTCCGGCCTGCTGCCGCACAACGGCAGCGTGCTTTCAGCCGGCTACCTGGCCTATATGCTGGCTTCGCTGCTGCTTTGCATGCTTGCCAGCCTCACGACCTGGCACTTGTTCGAAGCAAGGCTGCTGCGGCTCAAGCGATATTTCACCGCACAGCCAGGTCACCCTCGCGGAGAGGCTGGCGGCAGCTTGCCCGTGCCCGACCTCTAGCCGATGCCGCAGGCAGGAACCAGCGCATGCGGCCGGCGCCCGCCCGCGTCGTGAGCCCATCGGCGCGCGGCGATCGCACTATGCGACGATCGGGGCGCACCGCCCTGCACGCCCCCGCTCACCGCGCCCAGGGCGGCTCCATCTCCGTGCGAGCCCCGTAGCGCGCCAGCCCCTCGGCATGCAGCGCCGGGGAGATCGCCCGCAGCGCGGCGATCGCGATGTGGTAGCGGTCGATCTCGAAGAAGCGCCGCAGCGCGCTGCGCGTGTCGCTGCGCCCGAAGCCATCCGTGCCGAGCGCGGTAAAGGGCGCACTCACATAAGAGGAAATCAGCTGCGCGTAGGCGCGCACATAGTCGGTCGAGGCAATCACCGGCGTAGCGCCGGGCAGGCATCGCTGCAGGTGGCTTTCGGTCTCGCCGCCGCTGGCGAACAGGCTGCTGCGCTCGCATTCGCGGGCGTCCCGTGCCAGCTCGGAAAAGCTCGTCACGCTCCAGATCTCGGACTTGATGTCCCAGTCGCCGGCGAGCAGTTCGGCGGCGGCGATGACCTCCCGCAGGATCGGCCCGGAGCCAAGCAGCCTGACGGCCGCGGCCGCGTTGTCCGGGCCGCGCGAACCGAAGCGGTACATGCCCTTGATGACGCCGTCGTGCGCGTCTTGCGGCAGCGGCGCCTGCGCGTAGTTCTCGTTGTTGACGGTGAGGTAATAGAACTCGTCGTGCTGGTCTTCCAGCATGCGGCGCGCGCCGTGATCGATGATGAGCGCGGCCTCGCTGGCGAAGGCAGGGTCGTAGGCGCGGCAGTTCGGCACCGTGGAGGCGATCAGCTGGCTGGTGCCATCCTGGTGCTGCAGGCCCTCTCCGGCCAGCGTGGTGCGCCCGGCGGTGGCGCCGATCAGGAAGCCGCGCGCGCGCTGGTCCGCCGCGGCCCAGATCAGATCGCCGACGCGCTGGAAGCCGAACATCGAGTAATAGATATAGAACGGCAGCATGGCCACGCCGTTCACGCTGTAGGAGGTGGCCGCCGCCGTCCACGATGCCAGCGCGCCCGCCTCGGTGATGCCCTCTTCGAGCAGCTGCCCCTGCTGGCTCTCCTTGTAGTACAGCATCGAGCCCGCGTCTTCCGGCTCGTAGAGCTGACCCATCGGCGAGTAGATGCCGATCTGGCGGAACAGGTTGGCCATGCCGAAGGTGCGTGCCTCGTCGGCGACGATGGGCACCACGCGCGGGCCGACTTCCTTGTCCTTGATCAGGTTGGTGAACAGCCGCACCACCGCGGTGGTGGTGGACACCGCGCGCTCGTCCGGCTCCATGGCGAAGCGCCCGTATTGCATCAGGTCCGGCATGCGCAACGCGTGCGCCGTGCGGGCGCGCGCCGGCAGGTAGCCGCCGAGCGCCTGGCGGCGCGCATGCAGGTAAGCCATCTCGGCACTGTCTTCGGCCGGCTTGTAGAAGCGCAGCGCCTCCACCGCGGCATCGTCCAGCGGCAGGTTGAAGCGGTCGCGGAAGGCGCGCAGCGCGTCCACGTCGAGCTTCTTCTGCTGGTGCGCGGTCATGCGCGATTCGCCGGCCTCGCCCATGCCGAAGCCCTTCTTGGTCTTGGCGAGAATGACGGTGGGCGCGCCGCGGTGTTCCTGCGCGGCGCGGAAGGCCGCGTAGAGCTTGCGCAAGTCGTGCCCGCCGCGGCGCAGCGCGTCGATGTCGGCGCTGCTCATGCTGGCGGCCAGGGCCTTGAGCTCGGGATCGCGGTTGAAGAAGTTGGCGAGGTTGTAGTCACCGTCCTTGGCGCCCAGGTTCTGGTATTCGCCATCCACCATCGCGGCGAAGCGGCGCAGCAGCGCGTGGCTGGTATCGCGCGCGAACAGCGCGTCCCACTCCGACCCCCACACCACCTTGACCACGTTCCAGCCGGCGCCGGCGAACAGCGCCTCCAGCTCGTTGATCACCTGGCCATTGCCGCGCACCGGGCCGTCCAGGCGCTGCAGGTTGCAGTTGATGACGAAGGTCAGGTTGTCGAGCTGCTCGCGCGCGGCCAGCGAAAGCGCGGCGAGCGATTCCGGCTCGTCCATCTCGCCGTCGCCGAACACGCCCCACACGCGCCGCCCGGCAGTGTCGGCAATCCCGCGGTGGCCGAGGTAGCGCAGGAAGCGGGCCTGGTAGATCGCGCTGATCGGGCCGATGCCCATCGAGCCGGTCGGAAACTGCCAGAAGTCCGGCATCAGCCAGGGATGCGGATAGGAGGAAAGCCCCCCTTCGCCACCTTCGCCGCCGCCCGTCTCCTGTCGGTAGCTTGCGAGCTGGGCCTCGGACAGCCGCCCTTCGAGGAAGGCGCGCGCATAGACGCCCGGGGCGGAGTGCGGCTGGAAGTAGACCAGGTCGCCCTTGCGCCCGCCATCGTCGGCGCGGAAGAAATGATTGAAGCCCACCTCGAAGATCTCGGCCGCCGACGCGTAGCTCGACAGGTGCCCGCCCAGCTCGCCGTAAGCCTTGTTGGCGCGCACCACCATGGCCAGCGCGTTCCAGCGGATGATCGAGCCCAGGCGTTGTTCCATCGCCAGGTCACCCGGGTAGCGCGGCTGCTCGCCCACGCCGATGGTGTTCTGGTAGGCGGAGTAGGGATGCGCGCGGTGGCCCAGGCCGAGATGGCTGGCGTGCTCGGCCAGCCGCTCCAGCAGGAAGCGCGCGCGCGGCGCGCCCTCGGCGCGGACCACGGCAGCCAGGGCATCGAGCCATTCCCGGGTTTCCTCGTGGTCGGTGTCGTCGCCGTGGGCGGGATCGGTGGCTGCGGCTTGTTGCGGGGCGTGCATGGCTATCTCCGTGGGCATTCGTCGTTTCGTGGCGGGCGACGGCGTCGACGGCGGCGCATCGCCTCAGCGCAGGCTCCCTCCCCCGACAGGGCCCGGAGGAACCTCGCATGCAGGATTTCATTGTAGGGAGAGGGGTGCCGCAGAAGCTGCCGAATTGACGTGCCAGGCCGCGAGATGGCAGTGGAACATGCCGGTAGTTACACGATTTCGCGATGTCCATGCCGCCCTGCCCGGAAATGCCGGAATGACGTGCCGCAGGATAAGAGACGCGCCCGCCCGGGAGGCGGCGCCGGCCGGCGATTGCAGGTTGCGATTCTCCGTCGATTGCCTGGCCATGGCACCGGCATGCAGCGCGGGCGGCTGCCGCACGCGCTGCGTGCGCGCGCCCTTATACTCGCGCACATGGCCTACGATCTCACCGACAAACTCGTCATCGGCATCTCGTCCCGGGCGTTGTTCGACCTCGAGCACGAGAACGGTATCTATCAATCCCAGGGCGTGGCGGCCTACTCCGCCTACCAGCGCCAGCACGAGGACGAAGCCCTGCCGCAGGGCACCGCCTTTCCGCTGGTGCAGGCCCTGCTCGAACTCAACAGCCTGATCCCCGGGCGGCGGCTGGTGGAAGTGGTGGTGATCTCGCGCAACTCGCCCGACACCGGGCTGCGCGCCTTCAACGCCATCGAGACCCACGGGCTGGACATCACCCGCGCGGCCTTCACCGGCGGCGAGCCGATCGCGCGCTACCTGCAGGCCTTCAAGGTCGACCTGTTCCTGTCGCGCGAAGCCGCCGACGTGCAGGCCGCCATCGACGGCGGCGTGGCGGCCGCGCAGCTGTACGACGCACCCTCCGCCTACCGCGCCCCGGCTGGCCAGATCCGCATCGCCTTCGACGGCGACGCCGTGCTGTTCTCGCCCGAGTCCGAGCAGATCTTCAAGCAAAAGGGGTTGGAAGCCTTTATCAAGAACGAAAAGCGCCATCGCCACAAAGCCATGGCCGAAGGCCCGTTCGCCAAGCTGCTGCTGCGCCTGGCCGAGATCCAGGCGCATTTCCAGCCCGGCCAGAGCCCGGTGCGGATCGCCATCGTGACCGCGCGCAACAGCCCCGCCCATACGCGCGTGGTGCACACCCTGCGCGCCTGGAACGTCAGGATCGACGAAGCCTTCTTCCTGGGCGGCCTGCCCAAGGACCAGGTGCTGCAGGCCTTCGGCGCGCATATGTTCTTCGACGACCAGGAGGGCCATGTGGAACTGGCCTCCGCCGTGGTGCCGTCCGGGCGGGTGCCTTATCAGGGTGGGGAGCTTGGCGGCGGCAAGCGCAAGCCGGCGGCGCGCAAGCGGGCGAAGCAAACGCGCGCCTCACCCTCCGCCTCCGCGCCGATGCCGGCGGCGGAACCGGCGGCATGAAGATCTTCGGCCTCTACCTGATCACCGCCTGCGCCGAAATCCTCGGGTGCTACCTGCCGTATCTGTGGCTGCGCCAGCATGCGGGCGCCTGGGTGCTGTTGCCCGGCGCGCTGTCGCTGGCCCTGTTCGCGTGGCTGCTGTCGCTGCATCCGGACGCGTCGGGGCGGGTCTACGCGGCTTATGGCGGGGTCTATATCGCGGTGGCGATCGCCTGGCTGTGGCTGGTGGATGGCGTGCGGCCGAGCCCCTGGGACATTGCCGGGGTCGCGGTGGCGATCGCGGGGATGGCGATTATTGTGTTGCAGCCGCGGTGAGGGGGCTTTCGGTCAGCCGCGTCGCGCAGGAAGCGGGGACGAGGCGTTGAAGGTTTGGCCAGCTTGTCTCCGCGTACCGCGACTGCGACAGCCCGAAAATTGAAGCGGTATGGTGCGACAGGCATGGCGGCGGCGCACCATGCGCCGGCCGCTGTGCCTCCCGCCACCGCTCAGGCCGCCACCCGCGCCCCCGCCTCGCGGTATTGCGCCAGCAGCGTCGCCTGGCGCGCAGCCACCTTTTCCATATTGGCTTCCTTGACGTGGCCGAAGCCGCGGATATCGTCCGGCAGGCTGGCCAGCGCCACGGCCGTATCCAGGCGCCCGGCGTCGAGCGAAGCGCAGAGTTCCTCCGTCATCCCGATATAGTCGGCGACCAGCTTGCGCTCGGCGCGCCGCTCGGCGGTCTTGCCGAACACGTCGAAGGCGGTGCCGCGCAAGCCCTTGGCGCGTGCCAGCAGACGGAACACGCTCAGCATGCCGGGCCCGAAACGGCGCTTGACCAGGTGCCCGTGCGCGTCGCGCTTTGCCAGCAGCGGCGGCGCGAGGTGGAAGCCTAGCTGGTAGTCGCGGCCGGGTTCGCCTTCGAACTGGGTGCGCAGCTTGTCGAGGAAGGCCGGGTCGGCATACAGGCGCGCGACTTCGTATTCATCCTTGTAGGCCATCAGCTTGGCGAGGTTGCGCGCCACCGCTTCGGTGAGCAGCAGGCGGCTGCCGGCGCCGAGCGCCTTCTCCGCGTTGCGCACGCGCTCCACCACCGTGCTGTAGCGGGCCGCATAGGCGGCGTTCTGGTAGGCCGTCAGCATCGCTTCGCGCTGGCGGATCACGCCGTCGAGCGTTTCCGGCATCGCCACCACCTGCGCGCGCGGCGCGGGCTTGAGCTGCGCGCTGAGCGCGGCTTCGCCGTGATGGGCCAGGTAGCGGCCCCAGTCGAAGGCCAGCAGGTTCTTCTCCACCGACACGCCGTTGAGCTCGATGGCGCGCACCAGGCTCTCGCGCTGCAGCGGGATCCAGCCCTTCTGCCAGGCAAAGCCGAGCAGCAGCGGGTTGGAGTAGATCGAGTCGGCCAGCAAGGTCACGGCCCAGGCGTTGGCATCGATAAAGGCGCAGGCATCGCCCACGCTCGCGCGCAGGTCCTGCTCGGCCGAGGCGCCGGGGAACTTCCACTTCGGGTTGTGGATGAATTCGGCGGTGGGCGTGCTGGCGCTGTTGATGGCGGCGGCCGTCACGCCCGCCCGGGTCTTGGACAGGACTTCGGGCGAGGCCGAGACGATGGCATCGCAGCCGATCACCAGGCGCGCCTCGCCCATGGCAATGCGGGTGGCATGCAGCGCGGACGGGGTCGGCGCGATCTGCACGTGGCTGATCACGGCGCCGCCCTTCTGCGCCAGGCCGGCCATGTCGAGCACGGTCACGCCCTTCTTTTCGAGGTGGGCCGCCATGCCGAGCAGGCCGCCGATGGTGACCACGCCGGTGCCGCCCACGCCGGTCACCAGCACGCCGTAGGCGCGCTCGAGCGCCGGCAGCGCCGGCAGCGGCAACGCCGAGAAATCGGCACCGGCCCCCTTGCCGCCCGCGGCGGCCGGCTTCTTCACCTGCGCGCCTTCGGCGGTGACGAAGCTCGGGCAGAAGCCGTTGACGCAGGAGAAGTCCTTGTTGCAGGAGGACTGGTTGATCTTGCGCTTGGTGCCGAGCGGCGTTTCCAGCGGCTCCACCGACAGGCAGTTCGACTTGACCGAGCAATCGCCGCAGCCTTCGCAGACCGCATCGTTGATAAAGGCGCGCTTGGCCGGATCCGGATAGGTGCCGCGCTTGCGGCGGCGGCGCTTTTCGGTAGCGCAGGTCTGGTCGTAGATCAGCACGGTGACGCCGGCGGTATCGCGCAGCTGGCGCTGGATTTCGTCGAGCGCGTCGCGGTGGTGCACGCTTACGCCGCCGGGCAGCATGCCGCCGTCGCCGTATTTCTCCGGCTCGTCGGTCACCACCACGATCTTGCTGGCGCCTTCGGCCTGCACCTGGTGGGCGATCTGCGGCACCGTGAGCACGCCGTCGACGGGCTGGCCGCCGGTCATGGCCACGGCGTCGTTGAACAGGATCTTGTAGGTGATGTTGGCCTTGGCCGCGATCGATGCGCGCACGGCCAGCAGCCCGGAGTGGAAGTAGGTGCCGTCGCCGAGGTTGACGAACACATGCTTCTCACCGGTGAAGTGCATCTGGCCGGTCCACGCCACGCCTTCGCCGCCCATCTGGCTGAAGGTGTCGGTATTGCGGTCCATCCACAGCGTCATGTAGTGGCAGCCGATGCCGGCCATGGCGCGCGAGCCTTCGGGCACGCGGGTGGAAGTGTTATGCGGGCAGCCCGAGCAGAACCAGGGCTTGCGCTCCACCGCGATGCGCGGGCGCGCGGCCTCGCGCTCCTTGGCTTCGATCAGCGCCAGGCGCGCGGCGATGCGCTCGCGCACGTCGGACGGCAGGTCGCTCTTTTCCAGGCGGGTGGCGATGGCCTTGGCGATCAGCGCCGGCGACAGTTCATAGTGCGCCGGCAGCAGCCAGTTGCCGCGCGGCACCGACCATTCGCCACCGTGGTTGCCGCGCTCGTCGAACTTGCCGTAGACCTTGGGGCGCACGTCGTCGCGCCAGTTGTAGAGTTCTTCCTTGAGCGCGTACTCGAGGATCTGGCGCTTTTCTTCCACCACCAGGATTTCTTCCAGCCCGGTGGCGAACTCGCGCGCGTCATGCGCGTCGAGCGGCCACACGCAGCCCACCTTGAACACGCGGATGCCGATGCGGCGGCAGGTGTCGTCGTCCAGGCCCAGGTCGGCAAGCGCCTGGCGCACGTCGAGGTAGGCCTTGCCGGCGGTCATGATGCCGAAGCGCGCATTGGGAGAATCCAGCACCACGCGGTTAAGCTTGTTGGCGCGCACATAGGCCAGTGCCGCGTACCACTTGTGGTCCAGCAGACGGGCTTCCTGCACCAGGGGCGCATCCGGCCAGCGGATATTGAGACCACCCTCGGGCATGGCGAAATCTTCCGGCAGCCTGATCTGCACGCGCTCGGGATCGATCTCCACCGAGGCGTTGGACTCCACCACGTCGGTCACGCATTTCATCGACACCCACAGGCCGGAGTAGCGGCTCATGGCCCAGCCGTGCAGCCCGTAGTCGAGGTATTCCTGCACGTCGGACGGATACAGCACCGGAATGCCGGCAGCCATCAGCACATGCTCGGACTGGTGCGCCACGGTGGAGGACTTGGCCGCGTGGTCGTCGCCGGCCAGCAGCAGCACGCCGCCGTGCGTGGCCGAGCCAGCCGAGTTGGCGTGCTTGAGCACGTCGATCGAGCGGTCCACGCCCGGGCCCTTGCCGTACCACATCGAGAACACGCCGTCGCGGGTGGCGCCGGGGAACAGGTTGACCTGCTGCGAGCCCCATACGGCGGTGGCGGCCAGGTCCTCGTTGACGCCGGGCTGGAACACCACGTCGCTGGCGGCCAGGTGCTTCTTGGCCTTCCACAGCGCCTGGTCCACGCCACCCAGCGGCGAGCCGCGGTAGCCGGAGATAAAGCCCGCGGTGTTGAGGCCGGCGGCGCGGTCGCGCGCCTTCTGCAGCATCGGCAAGCGCACCAGCGCCTGGGTGCCGCTCAGGTAAACCCTGCCTTTCTCGAGGGTGTATTTGTCGTCCAGCGAAACGCTATCGAGGGACGCCAGCGCGGCTTGCAGGTCGGGGGATAGGGGTGCATTCATCGATGCTGTCTCCGTGTGCTCTCAGGGGCTGCGCTGAGTGTAGGAAGGCCGCTCGATATCGTAAAATCATGAATTCAGAGAGCAGGTATCTGAAAATCGGATAGCGAGCGTTAACCCGTAGCGCCGGAGACGCAAAGCCGAAGCGCCACTTTCACCACCAGCGGCGCCACCAGCCGTGCAGGAAAAGGAGATGCCATGCCGAAGGACCGCACCGGGGGACAGGACAGCGCGCCGCGCCTGGCCAAGGAAATCACGCTGCGGCAGTTCCGCTACTTCGCGGCGGCGGCCGAAACCGGCCAGTTCTCGATGGCGGCTACCGCCGAGCATGTGTCGCAGTCGGCCATCACCAATGCCGTGCTGATGCTCGAACAGCAGCTCGGCGTGCGCCTGTTCGACCGCCTGCCCCACGGGGTGACGCTGACGCCTGAGGGCCACCGCCTGCACCAGCGCGCCCGCGAGATACTGGACGCCGTGCAGGACACCCTGCGCGAGCCGCGCTTCCAGGCGCACAATCTCAGCGGCACGGTGCGGCTGGCAGCGTCGTACACCGTGCTCGGCTACCTGCTGCCGGGCCTGCTGGCGCGCTTTCGCACCAACTACCCGGATATCGATTTCGACCTGCACGACATGGACCGCCCCGGCATCGAGCAGGGCGTGCTGTCCGGCGACATCGAGCTTGGCATCTGCCTGCTGTCCAACATCGAGAAACTGCAGCGCTTTGCCCATCACACGCTGATCCGCTCGCGGCGCCAGCTGTGGGCTTCGCCGTCGCACCCCTTGCTGGCCCTGCCCAGGCTGACGCTCAAGGATATCGCGGCGCACCCCTATATCCTGATCACCGTGGACGAGAGCGAGCGCGCCACGCTGCGCTACTGGCGCAGCAAGCGGCTGGCGCCGTCGATCGCCTTCCGCACCAGCTCGATGGAAGCGCTGCGCGGGCTGGTGGCGCACGGCTTCGGCGTGACGGTGCTGTCCGACATGGTGTACCGGCCCTGGTCGCTCGAAGGCCGCCAGATCGAGGCCCGGCCGATTGCCGACGGTGTGCCGGACATGGAGGTCGGGCTGCTGTGGCAGCCGGGACGCAAGCTGGATGCGCCGGCCGACGCGCTGCGCGAATTCCTGATCCACGCCAGCGGAAGCTAGCAAGGCCGGCCTGCGCGCAGCGTGTCACCCTGCCACACGCTGTCACACACTGTTCCAGATTGGCACACCTGCGCCGCGCATGACACATCGGCTGCGGCTGGCATAGCCGGCCGCCGGCCAGTCTTTGCCTGCCTTTCGCCGCCGCCGTGCGCCGCCGCTCGCCGGGCATGCCTCTTGCGGATAAGGGGCCGTGCGCGCGGCATCGCCGCACGGTGCGCTGTCCTTTCGACATCGCACGGAACCAAGCGAAATCAAATAACGGAGCGAGACATGGACATGGCGGAAATCGCCCAGCTGGGCGTTGCGAATCCCTACAAGGACCAGTACGAGAACTATATCGGCGGCGCCTGGGTGGCCCCGGTCGACGGCCAGTATTTCGAGGCGATCACGCCCGTCACCGGCAAGCCGTTCACGCGCGTGCCGCGCTCCAACCAGAAGGACATCGACGCCGCGCTCGACGCCGCCCACCGCGCCAAGACGGCCTGGGGCCGCACCTCCACCACCGAGCGCGCCAATATCCTCAACCGCATCGCCGACCGCATCGAGGCCAACCTCGTCACGCTGGCGGTGGCCGAGACCATCGACAACGGCAAGCCGATCCGCGAGACCACCGCGGCCGACCTGCCGCTGGCGGTGGATCACTTCCGCTACTTCGCCGGCTGCATCCGCGCGCAGGAAGGCGGCATCTCCGAGATCGACCACGACACCGTGGCCTATCACTTCCACGAGCCGCTGGGCGTGGTCGGCCAGATCATTCCGTGGAACTTCCCGCTGCTGATGGCGACCTGGAAGCTGGCGCCGGCGCTGGCCGCCGGCAACTGCGTGGTGCTCAAGCCGGCCGAGCAGACCCCGGCCTCGATCCTGGTGCTGATGGAGCTGATCGGCGACCTGCTGCCGCCGGGCGTGCTCAACGTGGTCAACGGCTTCGGCCTGGAGGCAGGCAAGCCGCTGGCGTCCAGCCCGCGCATCAACAAGATCGCCTTCACCGGCGAGACCACCACCGGGCGGCTGATCATGCAGTACGCCTCGCAGAACATCATCCCGGTGACGCTGGAGCTGGGCGGCAAGTCGCCCAATATCTTCTTCGAAGACGTGATGGCCGCAGACGACGCCTTCTTCGACAAGGCGCTGGAAGGCTTTGCCATGTTCGCGCTGAACCAGGGCGAGGTCTGCACCTGCCCGTCGCGCGCGCTGATCCAGGAATCCATCTACGAACGCTTCATGGAACGCGCGCTCAAGCGCGTGGCGGCAATCAAGCAGGGCCACCCGCTCGACAAGACCACCATGATCGGCGCGCAGGCGTCGCAGGAGCAACTGGAAAAGATCCTCTCCTACCTCGACCTGGGCAAGCGGGAAGGCGCGCAATGCCTGATCGGCGGCGAGCGCAATGCGCTGGGCGGCGACCTGTCCACCGGCTACTACGTCAAGCCCACGGTCTTCGCCGGCCACAACAAGATGCGCATCTTCCAGGAGGAAATCTTCGGCCCGGTGGTGTCGGTGACCACCTTCAAGGACGAGGACGAGGCGCTGGAGATCGCTAACGATACGCTCTACGGCCTCGGCGCCGGCGTATGGAGCCGCGACGGCGCGCGTGCCTTCCGCATGGGCCGCGGCATCCAGGCCGGGCGTGTGTGGACCAACTGCTACCACGCGTATCCGGCGCACGCGGCCTTCGGCGGCTACAAGCAATCCGGCATCGGGCGGGAGAACCACCGCATGATGCTGGACCACTACCAGCAGACCAAGAACCTCCTGGTGAGCTACAGCCCGAACGCTCTCGGTTTCTTTTGATCCAGCGCAAACATGGGCGAGCGCGCCGCTGGTGCACCGCGGCGCGCACGCGCATGATCGGACTGACGCCCGGCCGCGCGCGGCGGGCGTAACTGTCAACGGAATCAGCATCAGGAGTCGACATGACAGCAATGATGAAAGCCGCCGTGGTACGCGAATTCGGCGCCCCGCTCACGATCGATGAGGTCCCCGTGCCGGAGCCCGGCCGCGGGCAGATCCAGGTCAAGATCGAAGCCTCCGGGGTCTGCCACACCGACCTGCACGCCGCCGAGGGCGACTGGCCCGTCAAACCCACCTTGCCCTTCATCCCGGGGCACGAAGGCGTGGGCTATGTCTCCGCCGTGGGCGCCGGCGTGACGCGCGTGAAGGAAGGCGACCGCGTCGGCGTGCCCTGGCTCTACAGCGCCTGCGGCTATTGCGAGCATTGCCTGCAGGGCTGGGAGACGCTGTGCGAGAAGCAGCAGAACACCGGCTACTCCGTCAACGGCGGCTACGGCGAATACGTGGTGGCCGATCCCAACTACGTGGGCCTGCTGCCCGACAGCGTGGGCTTCGTCGAGATCGCGCCGATCCTGTGCGCGGGCGTGACGGTCTACAAGGGCCTCAAGGTCACCGACACGCGCCCGGGACAGTGGGTGGTGATCTCCGGCATCGGCGGCCTTGGCCACGTCGCCGTGCAGTATGCGCGCGCCATGGGCATGCGCGTGGCGGCGGTGGATATCGACGACAAGAAGCTCGAACTGGCCCGCAAACTCGGCGCCGAGGTCACCGTCAACGCGCGCACCACCGATCCGGTGGCCTACCTGCAGAAGGAAATCGGCGGCGCGCACGGCGCACTGGTGACGGCGGTCTCGCCCAAGGCGTTCGGCCAGGCCATCGGCATGGTGCGGCGCGGCGGCACCATCGCGCTCAACGGCTTGCCGCCGGGCGACTTCCCCACGCCGATCTTCGACGTGGTGCTCAGGGGCATCACCATCCGCGGCTCCATCGTCGGCACCCGCAGCGACCTGCAGGAATCGCTGGACTTCGCCGCGCACGGCGCGGTCAAGGCCACGGTTTCCACCGCGCCGCTGGAGCAGATCAACGATATCTTCGCGCGCATGCGCTCCGGCGACATCGAAGGCCGGGTGGTGATGGACTTTTCCGCAGCCTGACCAGGCAAGGAGCGCCCCCGATGTCCGACACCACCATTCCTGCCGGCGCCGTGCAACGCGTGATCGCCACGCCTGCCGCGCAGGCGCTGATCGAGCGCCTGCGCGGGCAGCATGGCGAGCTGATGTTCCACCAGTCCGGCGGCTGCTGCGACGGCAGCGCGCCGATGTGCTATCCGGCCGGCGAGCTGATCATCGGCGATGCCGATGTCTGCCTGGGCGAGATCGGCGGCATGCCCTTCTACATGACCCGCGCGCAATTCGAGTACTGGCAGCACACGCGACTGGTGATCGACGTGGTGCCCGGCACGGGCGGCATGTTCTCGCTGGAGGGGCCGACCGGCTTGCGCTTCCTGACGCGCTCGGAGCTGTTCAGCGACGAGGAGGCGGCGCGACTGGAGAAAGCCGCTCGCTGACTGCGCACACGCAAGGACAGAAGGCTGCTTCGTTGCGCCCGCATGGCGCGGCAAGGCAGCCTCTTTTTCATTGGCGCCCGCGCCAGGAAGCGCGTCGGCCTCCGGCCTTCAGTCGCGCTTCTTCAATCGCCTGTAGATGGTATTCCTGGAAACGCCCAGTTCCCGCGCAGCCAGGCTGACATTGCCCGCATGCCGCGCCAGCGCCTGGCGGATCAGGCCCGCCTCGACATCCCGCAAGGGCTCGGGTGAATCGCACGCCGCCGCGGACGCGGCGCATGGCGCGGCTTCACGGGCAGGGCCGGGCGCAGCCAGTTCGTCGAAGAAATCCTCCGGCAGGTGCGCCACCCCGATCACGTCCTCGCCTTCGGCCATGATCGCCGCGGTGCGCAGCACATTGACCATCTGGCGCAGGTTGCCGGGCCAGGCATGCCGCTGGAAGCGTTCCAGCACTTCGGCAGACACGCGCAGCGCATGCGGGCCGCCGCCCTGCTCCGGCGGCGCGAGCTGCTGCGCCAGGATGCGCTCCACCAGCGCCGGCAGGTCGGTACGCTCGCGCAGGGCGGGCAGCGTGACGGCGAGTGCGTTGATGCGGTAGTACAGGTCTTCGCGGAAGGTGCCGGCGGCGATCATCGCGCGCAGGTCGCGGTGGGTGGCGCAGATGATGCGCAGGTCCACGGGAATCGCGCGCGTGGCGCCGAGCGGCGTCACGGCACGCTCCTGCAGCACGCGCATCAGGCGCACCTGCTGCGCCAGCGGCATGTCGCCGATCTCGTCGAGGAACAGGGTGCCGCCATGCGCCTGGACCAGCTTGCCGGGACTGCCGCGCCGCCGCGCGCCGGTGAAAGCGCCGTCTTCGTAGCCGAACAGTTCGGCCTCGATCAGCGACTCGGGGATCGAGGCGCAATTGACCGCTACGAAGGGTGCGTCGCCGCGCGCAGAGGCACAATGGATGGCGCGCGCCAGCCACTCCTTGCCGGTGCCGGTACGGCCGAGCACCAGGATCGGGATATCGCGCCCGCGCACCTTGTCCACCCGCTGCAGCACGGCTGCCATGCGGGCGTCGCCGGTGTCGAGGGCGGCCAGCGCGGAGGCCTGGCTGCACGGCGCGGCGGGCGCCGCGGCGGCAGCGGCACGGCGTGCGGGCATGAGCCGCGTCGTGCGCGCGAACACATGAACGCGACTCGGCAGCGTGAGCGTGAGCAACTGGTCGCTGGCCTCGCCGCCCTGCCTCAGCGCGGCGCCCAGCGGCATGCCGAACAGGTCGGCGAAACCCTGGCGGTCCAGCGTGTCGGGCGAAAGCCCCAGCTGGAACAGGCCGCTGCGGTTGGCGGCGAGAAAGGTACCGTCGGGCGCAAACGCGGCCATGCCTTCGAACAGCGTGCCGACGAATTCCGGGCGCGCATGAAAGCGCACCAGCACGCCATCGCTGAAATGCGTGGCGAACAGGTGGTTCTCGATCATCTGCGCCGACATGCGCACCAGCGCCAGGGTGTGCTTGTGAAAGCCGCGGTGATCGCCGCTGACATCGAGCGCGCCGAGGACCTGGCCGAACGGACCGGCGATCGGGGCGCACGAGCAGGTCAGCAGACGGTTGGCACGCAGGAAGTGCTCATCGGCATGGACCACCGTGGCGCGCGCCTCGGCCAGCGTGGTGCCGATCGCGTTGGTGCCCTTGCTGGACTCCGCCCACGACACGCCCGGCGCCAGCGCCACGCGCCGGGCCTGGTCGGCGAAATCGCCGTCGCCCAGGCTGTGCAGGATCACGCCGCCACTGTCGGTAAGCAGCACCATGCTTTCGGTGCCGGCGATCTGCGCGTGCAGGGTTTCCATCACCGGCAGCGCATGCCGGTAAAGCGCCTGGCTGGCGTCGACCAGTTCGTGCAGCGCGTGCTTTGGCAAGGGGTGGAAATCGGCCCCGTGGGCGACTTCGAGCCCGAAGGCGGCGGAACGCGCGTGCGCGCGGGCGATCAGGGAGCCGCGCTCCGGGTCGTCGGGCGACGCCGCGGCGTGGCGGGCAAGCGGGCTGCTCATGACGGCTGGTCTCCTGTTATGGATCCCGGTCGGTCCGGGTCAGGCCGTCTCTATGCGCGGATGTCGGGGCGGCATGGCGACCTTGCCGCGAAACCTTATCACAAGCAGGGCGCGCGGCGCGCGGGCATACGTCCGAAGTCGGGTGTAAAGTACATGCATTCCCGGCCCACCCCTTCCTTCATACCAGCGTCACCCCCTCCGGCATTTCCATTTCCGAAAGGTGCAAGATGAGCATCGTGATTGACCGCTTCGACCATATCGTCCTCAATGTGAAGGACGTCGAGACCAGCGCCGCGTGGTACGAAAGCGTGCTGGGCATGACGCGAGAGGATTTCGATTCGCGCACCGGCAAGCGGGTCTCGGTGCGCTTCGGGCAGCAGAAAATCAACCTGCGCCCGATCGGCACCGACACCGTGGCGTGGTTCACCGGCGTGCATCCCACCCCAGGCAGCGACGACCTCTGCTTCATCACGCGCAATTCGCTGGAGAGCGTGATCGCGCACTGGCTGGCGCACCGCGTGCCGATCGAGGCGGGGCCGGCTGCCCGCACCGGCGCGCTTGGCCCGATGACCTCGGTCTATTGCCGGGACCCGGATGGCAACCTGATCGAGGTGGCCGCCTACCCTGCGAACTGAGCGGCGCACCGAGCGGCGAACCGAGCGGCGGACGGCTTCTAGCGCTTGCCGTCGAGCAAATCGTTCAGCAGTTCGTCGAACGCCGCCTGGGCGTCTTCGAGTGCCTGCAGCGCCGCGTCGAAGGTCGTCAGCGCCATCTTGGACGGATTGCCCGAGCCCTGCGGCGCAAACTGCCCTTGCAGCGAGGTGAAGGCCACCTGCACCTGGCGGCTGGCGCTGACCACGCGCTCCATTGCCTGCGCTTCTTCCGCGCGTCTCTGGCCGGCCAGGGCCGGATCGTTTTGCTCGCTCATGTTGCTTTGGCTCCGTGCGCGGCCGCACGGGCCGCCGTTGATGTGGAGCGTATCGTACAAGAACTTGTAGCCGCCTGGCCCGGTCGAATGCCGTGGCCGCGGGAAATGCCCCCGGGGCTCCCCCGCTGCGCGCAGGCCGCGCCGGACATTTTTGCGAATCAAGCATGCCGTCATCCCTTTCCCGCAAGACGCTCGCCGTTGCCCTGTTCACGGCCGGCAGCTTTACCTGCTACTGGACCTATCTCACGCTGAACCAGGACAGACTGCTGTTCGACGCCCGCCGCCGCCCGCCGCGCGACCTGCCCGACGGGATCACCACCTATGCGCACGAGGTGCCCGGCGGCCTGCTGCACGGCTATGTCTATGGCGCCCCGGCGGCGCCCGACGGCTCGCCGGCGCTGCCCGAGGACGATGCCCCGCCGGTGCGTGACCTGCTCTTTTACCTGCCCGGGCGCGGGGAGGACGTGCTGCTCACCATGCAATACCTGGAATGGTTGCCACCGGGGGTAGGCTTTGCCACCATGGACTACCGGGGTGTGGGCGACTCGGACGGCACCCCGTCGGAAGCTTCCGCGGTGGCGGATGCGAGCCAGTTCCTGCTGCACGTGCGCCGCGTGTTCCCGGGCACGCGCGTGCACGTGGTCGGGCGCAGCCTCGGAACCGGCATCGCCATCCAGCTGGCGGACCTGCAGGACTTCGAAAGCCTGCAACTGATCACGCCCTACGATTCGCTGCTGGAAATCGTGCGCAAGCGCTTCCCGCTGGTGCCGCTGCGGCAACTGATGCGCCATCACTTCGATTCGATCTCGCACTGCAAGAAGGTGGTGCAGAGCACCAAGGTGCTGCTGGCGGAGACCGACGAGGTGGTACCGCATGAATGCTCGGAGCGCCTGATCGCAGCGTGGCCCATGCCGGTCGCGCAGGAAACCGTGCCGGGCACCGACCATTTCACCATCATCGAGCGACGCGAGACCTGGCGCGCGCTGGCCGGATTCGCGCAGCAGGTGGGCTCGCCGGAGATGCGTCCGGTGGCATCGCCACCCCCGGCGCAAGCAGCCGGCATGGGCGCGGCGGCCCCCGCCGACGAGCTTGTGCATCGCCTGTCGGCGGTGGCGGCCCTGGCCCCAAGGTAGAATGCGCGCATGAAACGAGTCGTAGCAAAGGCAGCCAGCGCCACTTTGGCGCTGGCTGCAGCCTCCATCCTGCTTGTCGGGTTCGCCGCTGTCGTGAGCCTGCGCCAACTCCCCGCCGTCGACGCCCTGCGCGATTACCGCCCGGACCTGCCGCTGCGCATCTTCACCGCCGACAACGTCCTGATCGGCGAATTCGGCAACGAGCACCGGGAATTCGTCCCGCTCGAACGCATGCCGCGCCAGATGTCCAATGCCCTGCTCGCGGCCGAGGACGACCAGTTCTACGAGCACGCCGGCGTGGACATCCCCGGCATCTTCCGTGCCGCCCTGGCCAATATCGGCGAGGGCTATGCGCAGGGCGCCTCCACCATCACCATGCAGGTGGCGCGCAATTTCTACCTGTCGCGCGAGAAGACGCTCTCGCGCAAGTGGTATGAAATCCTGCTGGCCTGGAAGATCGACCACTCGCTGTCGAAGGACCGCATCCTCGAGCTGTACATGAACCAGGTCTACCTGGGCGAGCACGCGTACGGCTTCGGCAGCGCCGCGCAGGCGTACTTCGGCAAGCCGCTGGATGCGCTCTCGCTGGCCGAATCGGCCATGCTGGCCGGCCTGCCCAAGGCGCCCTCGACCATGAATCCGGTGGTGAACTTCCAGCGCGCGAAGCTGCGCCAGCAATACGTGCTGGGACGCATGCAGGCGCTGGGCATGATCACGCACGAGCAATACCAGGCGGCCCGCAAGGAGACGCTGCAGGTGGCAGGCGGGCGCAACGGCCACTTCGACGGCCACGCCGAGTATGTCGCCGAGCTGGCGCGCCAGCTGGCCTACGAGCGCTTCGGCGAAGATGCCTACACGCGCGGGCTGAACGTCTACACCACGGTATCCTCGGTGCGGCAGAGCCTGGCCTACGAGGCCGTGCATGCCGGCCTCGACCAGTACGGCCGGCGCCATGGCGCCGCGCCGGGGCCGCAGGCCGCGCTGGTGTCGCTGGACAGCAAGAGCGGCGCCATCGAAGCCATGATCGGCGGCGCCGACTTCGGCACCAGCCGCTTCAACCATGCCACCCAGGCCGAGCGGCAACCCGGCTCGACCTTCAAGCCGTTCATCTATTCCGCCGCGCTCGAACGCGGCCTGTCCTCCAACACGATGATCAACGACGCGCCGCTCGATGCCTCGTCGCGCTGGCAGCCGGGCAACGACGACGGCCGCTTCCTGGGCGCCGTGAGCGTGCGCCAGGCGCTGGCCGAGTCGCGCAACCTGCCTGCCATCCGTACGCTGCAGGCCATCGGCATTCCCTATGCGGTGGACTACGCGGGCAAGTTCGGCTTCGCCGAGCAACGCCTGCCGCACTACCTGCCGATGGCGCTGGGCACCGGCACCACCACCCCGCTGCGGCTGGCCGCCGCATATGGCGTGTTCGCCAGCGAAGGCTACCGCACCGAGCCCTACCTGATCGAGCGCATCGCCGACGCCGAGGGCAACGTCCTGTTCACCGCGGCCAGCGAGCCGCAGCCGCGCCGCGTGATTCCGGAGCGCAATGCCTACGTCATGAACAACCTGCTGCGCAGCGTGGTGACCAGCGGCACCGGGGCCGGGCTGCAGCACTACCTGCGGCGCGCGGACGTGGCCGGCAAGACCGGCACCACCAACGACTCGGTGGACGGCTGGTTCGCCGGCTACGCATCGGGCATCGTCACCGTGGCCTGGATGGGCTTCGACGACAACCGCACGCTGGGCCGCCACGAATTCGGCGCGACCACGGCACTGCCGATCTGGGCCGCGTACATGGAGGGCCGCCTCGCGGGCCAGCCCGAGGAGGAATTCGCCGCGCCCGCGAACCTCGTGCGCAGCGGCGACGACTGGATCTATCCGGAATACGCCGACGGCGGCCACGGTATCGCCTCGCTGGGTTTCCCGGCGCCGGCGCCCGAGCAGGAGCCTGCCGCCAGCCCGGCACAGGATGGCCCGGCTGGCCCCGCGGCGCCGTCCGACCCGCTGCGCACTGCCGCGCCCGTGGCACCGCCATCGGCCATCGTGCCCCGCGCGCCACAGTCGAGCACCTGAGCGCCTGAGCACCCGGGCGCCTGAGTACCTGAACACCGCGGGCACCCGCAGCTGACGCCGCCGAATCCGCCGCGCCCTGGCGCGGCGCCACGACACCCACGACACGAACTGCCGCCCATACGATGCTGCCGACCAGCCTGTCTCCCTACAATGGCCTCCTGATCTGGGCGGTTGCGGCGGCCGCCACCGTCGGCGTCATCACGCGGCCGTTCCGCTTGCCCGAGGCCGTCTGGGCCGTGGCCGGCGCGCTGCTGCTGTGCATGACGGGGCTGCTGGCCCTGCCTGATGCGCTGGCCGCCGTGGCGCGCGGCTACGACGTCTACCTGTTTCTCGGCGGCATGATGCTGGCCGCCGAACTGGCCCGCAAGACCGGACTGTTCGACCACCTGGCGGCGGTGGCGGTGCGCCGGGCGAAGGGTTCGGCGCGGCGCCTGTTCGTGCTGGTCTATGGCATCGGCACGCTGGTCACGGTGTTCATGTCGAACGACGCCACCGCGGTGGTGCTCACGCCCGCCGTGCTGGCCGCGACACGCGCCGCCAGGGTCAGGCATCCGCTGCCCTACCTCTACATCTGCGCCTTTATCGCCAATGCCGCCAGCTTCGTGTTGCCGATCTCGAACCCGGCCAACCTGGTCGTCTTCGGCGAGCGCATGCCCACGTTGCTGGGCTGGCTGGCGCGCTTCGCGCTGCCTTCGGCGCTGGCGATCGCCGCCACCTTCGCCGCCCTGTACTGGACGCAGCGCCACGCGCTCGACGAGCGCATCGCGGCCGACGTGCCGGTGCCGCCGCTTTCGCCCGAGGCCCGGCTCACCGCCGCCGGGATCGTGGTGATGGGTGTGGTACTGCTGGCCGCCTCGCTGCTGGGCGCCGAACTCGGTTGGCCGACCTTCCTGGCCGGCCTGGCCACGCTGGTGCTGGTGTGCGCGCGCCGGCCGGGCCTGTGCCTGCCGGCGCTGCGCGAGATTTCGTGGGGCGTGCTGCCAATGGTGGCGGGCCTGTTCGTGCTGGTGGCGGGGCTCGAGCAGACCGGCGTCATCGGCCGGCTGGCATCGGAGATGCAGGCGCTCATCCGCCATGCGGCCACGACCGGGCTGTGGCTGCCCGGCGCCGTGGTGGCGCTGGCATCGAACGTAGTCAACAACTTGCCGGCCGGGCTCATTGCCTCGTCCGTGCTCGCGGCGGGACACGCCTCCACCGATCTCACCAGCGCCGTGCTGATCGGCATCGACCTGGGGCCCAACCTCTCGGTCACCGGCTCGCTGGCCACCTTGCTATGGCTGACCGCCTTGCGGCGCGAGGGCCACGAAGTGGGCGCGCTGCAGTTCCTGCGTCTCGGTGCCCTGGTGATGCCGGTGGCGCTGGCGCCCGCGATCGCCAGCCTGCTGTGGTGAGAAGCAGCGCCGCGTTCCGCGGCACTGCCCGGCAGCAAGTACTCAGGCCGGGTGCGCCTGCGTGTGCGCGCGTTCCTGCTCCCGATGAAACTTCGTGTGGCGATACAAGCCATAGATGCTGGTCGCGGTAAAGCCCAGCTGCTGGACGAACAGGCCATAGGTGCCGGTCACCAGCGCGAATACGCTCCATACCAGGTTGGAACAGAGATAGGCGATCCAGCCCCAGCGCGACGCCTTGTTATGCAAGGCAACCAGCAGGGAGCCGCTCATCGCCAGCGCGCAGCCGGACCATTCGAGGCCATTGAGCAGATTGGGAATGTACTGTTGCGCCAGATCCATCGCGCTTGTCTCCTGAATGATTTCAGATTTATTTTGTGTTCATCTTTTGCATACAATGCAGGCCGAAGCTTAGCCTGCCGGGGCGCGGCAGGGCAAGCGTTTTTGCTCGGGTTTTGCGCGATCGATGGAATACCCCAGGGCCTTGGCTGGATTATTTCGTCAGATAGATGACGATGGCGATGACCCCGAGCGCTGCCAGGGTGAGCATGAGGAAAACAAGCATCGGCAGCATGTGGTGTTGTCGTTCCATCCAGTATGGAGTGGCCGCAACGACACTGGCGTAGGGCGATGGCTGATTCGGGCCAGACGGCCTCCTACATGCCGCCGTTGCGCGCACACCAGCACGCATCCGGCCGCATCCGGCACGCACGCCTCAGCTGCGCGCCAGGACCTGCGCCAGGGCCTCCAGCGCCAGCGGCTTGGCCAGGTGGAAGTCGAACCCGGCCGCCGCGCCGCGTTCCCTGTCGGCCGTGGACGCGTAGCCGCTCAGCGCAACCAGGCGGGTGCCCGCGAAGGACGGCAGCTGGCGCAGGTGCCGGGCCAGTTCGAAGCCGTCGATGCCGGGCAGGCCAATGTCGATCAGCGCGACATCCGGCGTGAAGTCCGCGGCGATCTCCAGCGCGTCCTCGCCGCTGACGGCCAGCCTGACTTCGTGGCCGTCGAGTTCGAGCAACATGCCGAGCGCGCGCAGGCCCTCGGCATTGTCGTCGACCAGCAGGATGCGCATCGGGGCGAGCTTGCCGGTGGTCTGCGCGGCCACCTCGGCCAGTCCGGCGCACACCACCGGCAGGCGCGCCTGCACCTCGGTACCGAGACCCCTGCCATCACTGCGCACCGTGACCGTTCCGTTGTGCAACTCCACCATGCGCTTGACGATAGCCAGCCCCACGCCCAGGCCACCCCCATGCGCATTGGCCGCATACTGGCTGAACATGTCGAGCACATTGGGCAGGAAGGCGGGATCGATACCCACGCCGTTGTCCTTGACCGTGATCACCAGCACGTCGTACGGGCCGGCATCCTCGTCGTTCGCATCCGCTTCCCCCATCGGCGACGGCTCGACCTGCAGCGACAGGTCCATGGTGCCGCCGCGCGGCGTGTACTTGATCGCGTTGGACAGCAGGTTGGTCAACACCTGCGTGAGCCTTGCCGCGTCGGCATACACTGTCACCGGCGCGTCGGGCAGCGAGGTGGTCAGCACGTTGCCGTGCCATTCGATGTCCGACGCCACCGCGGCCAGGGCATCCGCCACGATGTCCTGCATATTGGCGTGGGTGCGCACGATCGGCACCTTGCCCTGCTTGATGCGCGAGGCATCGAGCAGATCGTCGGTCAGCCGCTTGAGCTGGCGCATCTGGCGCTCGGCGATATCGAGCATGCCCGAGGTGGACTGCTGCGCCGTCGCGAGCCGGCGGCTGACCTTGATCGCGCTGTCGATGGCGGCGATCGGGTTGCGCAGTTCGTGCCCGAGCATGGCGAGGAATTCATCCTTGCGCGTATCCGACAACTGCAGCGCCGCGCGCGCGGCCTTGGCCTGCGCCGCTTCGGCGATGGCTGCGTCCTTGCTGCGTGACATGTTGAGCACCGCGCCGGCGAAGCTGGCCAGGCTCTCGAGCAGGCGGCAGTCTTCCTCGTCGAACCAGCGTCCCGGCTCGTGCGTCGCGACCCAGATGGTGCCCCAGGGTCCGCCATCGCCGGGAACCGGCACGACCAGTTCTTCGACCGCCTCCGGCACGGTGGCCGGCAAGCAGGAAAAATGCCGTTGCGGATAGGCCAGCAATTGCGGGCTGCCCAGTTCCAGCGTCACGCCGGACGGGCTCGCGTCGCACGACACCACATGGCCGACCTGCGCGGCGCTGAGCCCCGCGGTAGCGATCCAGCGCAATGCCGGCGTGCCGTCGTTGCCGGGCTCCGGCAGGCAGATGCCGGCGCTGCCCGCGCCGCAAAGCTGTAGCGCGGAATCGGCCAGCGATTGCAGCAGCGCCAGGTCGGACGACACCAGCGCGCGCGCCAGGCGGCGCAGCGCCACGCACTCCGCTGCGTAGTCGGGCGAGCGGGCCGTCCGCTTGCCGAGTTCGTCGGTCTTCAGGATGCCCGCGCTGCGCGCGCGCATCAGCGAAGGGGATGGTGACGCCATGGCAAGTCGCTCCCGGGGACCGGAACAAGTTCCGTGGCAGGCACCGGCGCGCCGGGCGCGCGCGAAACATCCCGCCAGCAAGGAATGTTAGCGGATTTCGGGCCAGCCGGACCGCACCCGGCCCCGCGGGCCAGCGTCCCGTCATCAACACCGTCAACGCCATCGACGCCATCGCTATCGAGGGTCGGCAGCGATAGTTCGCAACAGCCGATCCGCCACGCAGAGGTGCGGAGAACGCGATACGCGAATCTACTTAAGAAGTTTCCCTAGGCACGATGGAAGCCGTCTGAACTTAAGATAGGGATAACAGCCCGAAGTACAGGAGGGCACGATGCGCCCGCACAATGCAACCGAAAAGGACCGCGAGGAAGTAGAAGATCTGCTGCGGGCTTGCGCCTTGCCGCTGGAGGGCGTCGCCTGTCATATCGGCAATTTCCTCGTGGTGCGCGACAACGCAGGCCTGCTTGGCTGCGCCGGCGTGGAGAACTATGGGCACGTCGCGGTACTTCGCTCCGTGGCGGTGGCCCAGCGCGCACGTTCGGCCGGGCTCGGCGAACTGCTGGTGGCCGCCATGCTGGCCGAGGCACGCACGCGCGGTGCCCAGTCAGTGGTGCTGCAGACCACCACCGCGGCCGCCTACTTCGCGCGGCTCGGCTTCGAGCAGGTCGAGCGCGCCTGCATGCCGCCCGAGCTGCAGGACGCGATTTCGCTGCGCGAGGCCGGTCCCGCGCCCGCCACCGTGATGCAGGCCGCGCTGTAGCCGGTCCTGCGCGGGCAGGCGCGGGGACACGCGCCTGCCTGTCTTCGCCCCGCCACCCCCTCCGCTGCCGTCTCTGTTGCGTGCAACGCACCCCGGCACGCAGATCGGCGTAGGATATCGTTCTGTCCGGACCGCAAGCCAGTCTGCGCGGCGGCCGCCACATGCCGGCAGGGCTTGCGCCAACCCTTTCTCCTCGATCACGAAACGCACGATATGGAATCCGATCACCACGCATCCCCTGCGCAACTCGACGAAGCGGCGGGCAGTGCGTCGTCCCGCATCCGGTCGCGCCTGCAGGCAGCGCATGAGCGTTTTCATGCCAACGACAATATTTCTGCCTACGTCCAGCCGGGCGAACTCGACGAACTGCTCGATGAAGTGCAGGCGCGCATGGAAGACGTGCTGCGCAGCCTGGTGATCGACATCGAGCGCGACCACAACACGCGCGAGACCGCGCGCCGCGTGGCCAAGATGTACCTGAAGGAGATCTTTGCGGGGCGCTATGTCAGCCCGCCCAATGTCACCGAGTTCCCCAACGCGGAGCGCATCAACGAACTGATGATCGTCGGCCCGCTGCGCGTGCGCAGCGCATGTTCGCACCACCTGTGCCCGATCATCGGCAAGCTGTGGGTAGGCGTGATGCCCAACCAGCATTCGAACCTGATCGGCTTGTCCAAGTACGCGCGCCTGGCCGAATGGATCATGTGCCGCCCGCAGATCCAGGAAGAGGCGGTGACCCAGGTAGCGGACCTGCTGCAGGAAAAGATGAGCCCGGACGGGCTGGCCATTGTCATGGAGGCCGAGCACTTCTGCATGCACTGGCGCGGCGTGCGTGATACCGACGCCAAGATGACCAACAGCGTGATGCGCGGCTCCTTCCTGAAGGACGACAGCCTGCGCCGCGAATTCCTGACCTTGCTCAACCGGCACCGGGAATAGGCGCGCACGGCGCCACACACAAACACACGCACGCACGCACGCACAAACACCGCAGATCCCCACTGGAGACAACATGCTCGTACGCCTGCTCTATGCCAGCCGCGCATGCAAGCCGGCCGATCCCGCGCTGGTCGACGACATCATCGCGACCAGCATCGCGAACAACCCGAGGCACGGCATCACGGGCGTGCTGTGCCATGGCAACGGCATCTTCATGCAGGCGCTCGAGGGCGGCCGTACCGAAGTCTCGCGCCTGTACCAGCAGATCGTCCGCGATGCGCGCCACGAAGACGTGGTGCTGCTGCACTATGAAGAAATCCTCGAGCGCGAATTCGCCGGCTGGGCAATGGGCCTGGTCAATACCGGCAAGGTCAACATGGCCACCATCCTGAAGTACTCGGCGCACGGCGAGCTCGATCCCTACCGCACCAGCGGGCTGGCCTCGCAGGCACTGCTCAAGGAACTGATCGCGGGCGCGTCGATCGTGGGGCGCACCCCGGAGCGGCATCGCGTCTGAGCGCAGCCCGCCGGCCCGCCGACCGGTTATGCTGTCGGCCCGGCCGCGCGCAGCCGGATCTTGCGCGCGTGGCTTCGCATTCACGACACCAACGATAGGAAAACCCTGTGAGCGCAAACTTCAATCCCGGCACCGCGGCAGCACTGCTGGCCGACGCCTGCCGGCGCGGCGTACAGTTCCGCGACCTGCCCGCCGACGCCAAGCCCGCCACGCTGGCCAGCGGCTATGACGTGCAGGACAGCTTTATCGCGGCGCTCGGCGACCCGGTGGCTGGCTGGAAGCTCGGCGTGGGCAGCGCCAACGCCATGCGCCGCGCCAATCTGGCGCGCCCCCTGGTAGGCCAGGTCGGCGCCTCGCGCTGCCTTGCCGCGGGCGATACGGTCACGGTGCCGGCGGGCGCGGTGGTCACCATCGAATTCGAGATCGCGGTGCAGCTCGCGCGCGACGTGGCGCCGGTACGGGACGCCCTCGCGCCGGCGGAACTCGCGGCGCTGATTGGGCACGCCCAGGTCGCCTTCGAGGTTGTGCTGTCGCGCTACGAAGACCGCACCGCGGTCGGCATGCCTGCCTTTGCCGGCGACAACGTGGGTTTCCACGCGCTGGTGCTCGGCCCGCAGATCGACGCGGCGAGCATGGAAGAGGTGCGTGCCAGCGCCAGCGTCGCGCTCGACGGCCAGGTCTGCGCGCTGCCGCTTGCCGGCGACGACGCCATCTATCCCCTGGAGGCCCTGGGGTCTTTGCTGGCACATGCGGCCGAACGCGGCATCACGCTGCGCAAGGGCACCGTGGTCACCACCGGCACGCTCACCCGCCCGTTCGACGTGCCTGCCGGCCCCCACGAGATCCACGCCGCCTATGCCGGCGGAAATTTGGCGATGAAGCTCGCGTGCCGGGCTTGACAAGCCCTTAAGATTTCGCGCATTCTCGTTTTTTGCCTTCCCGTGTTATCCACACTTTGTGTGGATAACACTGTCGACAAGCTCCGCAAACGGCGCTGGCACGCGGACCCCATCGGACTGCTCACAAAACGGGCAGCTACCGGCTCCGCGGCCGCGCGGATCTCCAGGAGCGGGCTGCCTACCCCGGAACGAATCAAGCGTCAAGGAATGTGAAGGTCCTCCACGCCATCCGATCCCGCAGGGATGACCGGCAGAAAAAGTAGCCGCGACAACCAAGACAACCAAGACAATCGCGAAGTGAGTGCAGGCTAGCCTGCCGGCGTCCTCGCCGAAGGACGCGGGCAGTTGCCGGCAAGGATCAGGCGACGGTCAGGCGAAGATCGGCCGATGCATCTCAGGCAGCAAGCCTGGCGGCGGCATCGCGCAGCGCGGTGCGCAGGCCCTCTTCCACCACCGGGTGGTAGTACGGCATGGCCAGCATCTGCTCCACGGTGAGCGCTTGCTGATAGGCCCAAGCCAGCAGGTGCGCGATGTTCTCGGCGCGCGGGCCGGTCCATTCGGCGCCGAGGAAGCGGCCGCTGCGCTTGTCGGCATAGACGTGCATCAGCCCGCGGTTCTTGAGCATGACGCGGCTGCGGCCCTGGTCCTCGAAGCTCACCTCGCCGGTGACGAAGCTGTCCGGCGCAAGGTCGGCATGACGTTGTCCCACCATGGCGATCTGCGGATCGGAGAACACCACGCCGATCGGCGCGCGGCGCGACAGCGCACGCACTGCGGGATAGGCGGCCGCGTTCTCGCCGGCGGCCTTGCCCTCGTCGGCGGCTTCGTGCAGCAGCGGCAAGATATCGTTGGCATCGCCGGCGATAAAGACCGGCGCCGGGCCGCATTGCAGCGTGGCCGGATCGAACACCGGCACGCCGCGCGGGTCGAGCTCGAGGCCGCTGTTCTCCAGCCCCAGGCTACGCACATTAGGCACGCGGCCGGTGGCGGCCAGCGCGTAGTCGAAGCGCTCCGTGACAAGCCTGCCCTCGATGTCGGTGAAGCTGATCACCACCTCGTCGCCATCGCGGCGCATCTCGCCGAGCGCGGCGTCCGGGTCGATATAGAACTCCTCGCGGAAACTGGCGACGGCGTTGGCCTTGATGGCCGGATCGGTCAGCGGGCCGACACCGCCGCGCAGGCCGAACACGCGCACGTGCACGCCCAGACGGGACAGCGCCTGGCCCAGCTCGAGGCCGATCACGCCGGGGCCGAACACCGCCACGCGGCGCGGCAGGTCGTCCCAGGCGAAGACGTCGTCGTTGACCACCAGGCGCTCGCCGAACACCTTCAGCGGCGGCGGCACCATCGGGCTGGAGCCGGTGGCGATCACCACGCGGCTGGCGCGCACCACGGTGTGCCCGTCCACTTCGAGCACGGTATTGTCGATAAAGCGGGCATGGCCGCGGATCTTGTCCTCGGCCGGAATGCCGTCCACGCCGCGCACCACGAAGCCGACGAAGCGGTCGCGCTCGCGCTTGACGCGGTCCATCACCTCGCGGCCGTCGACGCGGATCTGTCCGTCCACGTGCACGCCGAACGGCGCGGTGTGGCGCAGTTCGTGCGCGGCCTCGGCCGCCGCGATCAGCAGCTTGGAGGGCATGCAGCCTACGCGGGCGCAGGTGGTGCCATACGGTCCGCCTTCTATGATGACGGCGCGCTTGCCGGCCGCGCGCGCCGCGCGGTATGCAGCCAGGCCGGCGGTGCCGGCGCCGATCACTGCGACGTCGGTGTGGATGGTCTGCGCGGTCTGCTTCTGCTGGCTCTGCGTGGTGGTCATGAGAATGTTTTCCTGGTGAGTCTGCTTCAATCAGCGGACCCGATGGCAGCGGCGGCTTGCGCCGGCACTGGTGCTGGTGCTGGTGCCGGTGCTGGTGCTGCCATCGGGTCCGCCGACTGGGGCGAGGCTGCCGGCATTGCCGGCGCCATGCCCTTGCGGCGGTGAAGCGCGGCGGATCCGTCTGCCGGTCCGCCGGTGCGGGCGCGCTTAGCGCACGAGATAGGTCTCGAGCGCTTCGGCGCCGCCGATCAGGCTGCCGTTGATGAAGATCTGCGGCGCGGTCATGTTGCCGGACACGGCGCCCAGCACCTTGCCGCGGATCTTGTGTTCGAGCGGCACGTCGATGTACTCGTAGCCGTTGTCGGACAGCATCTGCTTGGCCTTGGCGCAGAACGAGCAGCCCACCTTGGAGAAGACCACGACCTGGTCGGGCTTCTTCGCGCCGGGAGCGATGTAGTTCAGCATGGTGTCGGCATCCGAGACCTTGAACGGGTCGCCCGGCTCTTCCGGCTCGATGAACATCTTGTCGACCACGCCGTCCTTCACCAGCATCGAATAGCGCCAGCTGCGCTTGCCGAAGCCCAGGTCGGTCTTGTCCACCAGCATGCCCATGCCCTCGGTGAACTCGCCGTTGCCGTCGGGGATCATCACGATGTTTTCGGATTCCTGGTCCTTCGCCCATTCGTTCATCACGAAGGTGTCGTTGACCGAGACGCACAGGATCGCGTCGACGCCATGCTTGGCAAAGACCGGGGCCAGTTCGTTGTAGCGCGGCAGGTGGGTGGATGAACAGGTCGGGGTGAAGGCGCCGGGCAGCGAGAACAGCGCGATGGTCTTGCCCTCGAACAGGTCAGCGGTGGTCACGGTCTTCCATTCATTGTTTTCGCGGACGCGGAACGTGACATTGGGAACGCGTTGACCTTCACGGGATTGCAGCATGGTGAAAAGCTCCTGGGTGACTTGGGGGTGGATGGCCGCGTGTGTTGCAGCGAAGACCCGATTCTGAGGGCGCCCCCTTTATTTGTACAATTTATCGTCACAAATACACTGATTGAAAAATACTATTGTTACTGGATAGGGCCGCCCTATCGCGGCCATCGCAGCAGTGATGCCGCTACGCATGAATCACCTGTTCGCCGCCAGTGCTCCGGACAATCCCCTCGCCGCCGCCCCCCCGGCGTAGGCAATTGCGTACGCAAGTAGCGGAAAGTGCCGACGATCATTTCAGATGTTTCACAGCGATGCCGGTCCTGGCGGCCCTTACATTCGTCACGAAAGCCGCCCCGAACCCGCGGCGTCCTCCCGGCCACGGCTGCCGGCGTGAACCCTGCCGGCCTGCCGGCCTTCGACGAGACTCCCTTATGTGCCGCTGTCTTCCGCCGCGCTTCGCCAAGGGCTTGCCGCCCCGGAGAACGCAACTGCCGTCGCCGCCGCGGCAAGGCCGCCTTGCCGGAGGCCTCGCGGTTTCGCTGCTGGCGCTGTGCCACGGCATGCCCGCAGCGGCGGAACCGGCGCCGCCCGCCGCCCTGCTGCTGAACTCCCAGATCCGGCTGGCCCAGCCCCTGGCCGCCTCCACGGCCCCTGGCACCCGCCCCGCGCAATGGAGCGGCGCACCGCTGGACGACGACCCCGAACTGGCGACCTGGCGCCGCGCGCGGCGGAGCCTGCGGGTGGGCGTGGTGGGCAACTACCTGCCGCCGTTCGACCTGATCGACCTGGAAGGCGAATACCGCGGGATTTCGGCCGACTACCTCGCCGTGCTCGCCGCCCGGCTGCGCATGCCGCTGTCCATCCAGCGCTATCCGTCGCAGCAAGCCGCGCGGCGCGCCCTGGACGAAGGCGCCATCGACCTGGCTACCACTACGCTGGACGGGCACGCCGACGGCCTGCGCACCGCGCCCTACCGCGCGCACCGGCTGGTCGAGCTGGTGTCGCGCCGGGACAGCGAGCACAACGAAGCGGTGCGCACCATCGGCTACCTGCGCGGCGAGGTATCGCCGGATGCCTTGCAGCTGGCCTACCCGGATGCGCCGCTGCAGCCGTTCGGGAACCTGCTCGGCGCGCTCGACGAACTGGTGCGCAAGGCGGATTTCGTGATGGTCACCAGCGCGACCGCGGCCAGCTATCTGATCGACCAGTACAACTATGACGAGCTGACCGCGCGCAACTTCGCGCCGATCGCGCCGGATGGCGTGCGCTTCGCCGTCGCCGACCCCGCGCTGGGCAGGATCGTCGACCGCGCGCTGGCCGGGCTGCCCGCGACACTGCAGCGCCAGATCGACAACGCCTGGGTTCCCGTTGCGCTTGATTTCAACATCGCCGACAAGCTCAACCTGTCCACCGCCGAGCGCGCCTGGCTCGCCGGCCACCCGGACGTGCGCTACCTGGCGTCGCGCGATCTCATGCCTTTCCAGTTCATCGACGCCGGGCAGCGGCTCGAAGGACTGACCGAGCAGGTGCTGCATCTGGTCGGGCAGCGCACCGGGCTGCGCTTCGTGCCCTACTGGCCCGCCAGCGCCGCGGCCGCGAGCGCCGACATCGACACCGGCACGCTGGACGTCGTGCCGGTCCTGCCGCTGAACCATCCGGCCACCGGCCTGGGCGCACTGACGGTGAGCGCCCCGTACTATTCAGGCAACTGGGTGGTGGTCACGCACGTTGGCAACGACAGCACCCACAGCCTGCCCGACCTTGCCGGCAAGGTCATTGCGGGGCCGCCATTCAACGGGATCCAGGAACTGGTGGGCGCCAGCTACCCCGTCAGGCGGCACGAGACCGGCACCTACGAGGAAGCGTTCCGCATGGTGGCCGAGGGCAAGGCTGACGCCACCATCGCCAGCGCCTTCATGGCCGACTACATGCTCAAGCGTGCCTACGCGGGCCGACTGCGCATCGCCACGGCCACGGGCGGCATGCCGCTGGAAGTGGGCCTTGGCGTGACCAGCAAGCATCCGGAACTGCTCGCCATCCTCAACAAGGCCCTGCTCAGCATCTCGCACGAAGATCTCGGCGCCATGCGCGCCCACTGGACGCAGGCGCGCACGCCGGTGCTTGCCTGGCGGCAACTGCTGCCCTGGCTGATGGCCGGCGCGGCCCTGCCGCTGGCAGTAAGCGGGCTGTCCCTGGCATGGGTGACTTCGCTGCGCCGCCAGGTGACGCAGCGCACCGCGGCCGAACATGCCTTGCTGGACCAGCTCGCGTTCCAGGCCACGGTGCTGGACGGCATCCCGCAACCGATCTTCCTGCGCGACAACGCGCTGCGCATGATCACCTGCAACAGCGCCTACGAGAACGCGCTCGGCGCGAAGCGCGAAGCGCTGCGCGGCACCGCGCCGGGCTTCGCGCGCTCCACGGTCCCGTCCGACATCGGCCACGAAGAATGCAGGGACATCTACCGGCACGTGCTGAAAACCGGCCTGCCGTTCGGCGCCGACCGCCGCCTGGTGATCAACGGCGAGATGCGCAGCGTGATCAGCTGGGCGGTACAGCTGCGCCGGGCCGACGGCCGCACAGCCGGCATCGTAGGCGGCTGGATCGACGTGACCGAGCGCGAACAGATGCTGGCCGAACTGGCCGCCGCGAAGGACCGCGCGGAGGCGGCCAACCGCGCCAAATCCACCTTCCTGGCCTCGATCAGCCATGAGATCCGCACCCCCATGAACGCCATCCTCGGCATGCTGGAACTGACGCTGACGCGCCGGCGCGGCACCCGCGACCGCGAGCAGCTGGGCACGGCGCATGGCGCGGCCACCTCGCTGCTGTCGCTGCTGGACGATATCCTCGATCTTTCCAAGCTGGAGGCGGGGCAGTTCACCTTGCAACTGCGCGCCGCATGCCTGCGCAAGGGCCTGCATGAAGTGGTGCGGATGTTCAGGCCGGTGGCGGCGCAAAAGGGCCTGACCCTGGAGCTCCGCGTGGACGACGCAGTGGCGCCGGCCCATCTGGTGGATATGCTGCGCATCAGGCAGATCATCGGCAATTTCGTCTCCAACGCAATCCGCTTCACGGAACGCGGTGGTGTCGAGGTCCGGCTGCACGGCAACGCCGCGCGCGATGGCCGGCAGGCACTGGAGATCGTGATCGAAGACAGCGGCATCGGCATTCCGGTCGAAGCCATCGGCAAGCTGTTCCGCCCCTTTGTCCAGGTGGAATCGGCCGGACGCCCCAATACCGGCGGTACCGGGCTGGGCTTGTCGATCTCGCATAGCCTGGTGCGCAAGATGGGCGGCGAGGTCACCCTCGAAAGCGCGCCGGGGCAAGGCACGCGGGTGGTGGTGCGCCTCGATCTGGAAGTGTCGGCCGCCGCGCCGGCACAATCCAAGCCACCTGGCCAGCGCACCGGGTTCGCGCCGTTTCCACCCGCCTGCCGCGTGCTGGTGGTGGACGACCACGCGCCTAACCGCCTGCTGCTGGTGCGCCAGCTAGAGCGGCTCGGCATCGCCTCTTGCACGGCCGAAGACGGCGCGCTCGGCTTGCAGGCCATCCTGCGCGCGCCCCCGGACCTGGTGATCTGCGACTGCATGATGCCGGTGATGGATGGCTACGGACTCGCCAGCGCGATCCGCGCCCGGCAGGACGCCGTGAGCCGGATCCCGATCATCGGCTGCACCGCCAGCGGCCAGTCCGAAGACCATCAGCGCGCGCTGGCCGCCGGCATGAATGGCGTGATGGTCAAGCCGGTCGGGCTGGCCACGCTGGAGCGCACGCTGCGCGGCTATCTCGGCGCGACCGCGCAAGGCACGGTTGCCCCGCATGAAGACCTTGCCGAAGCAAGCGGCGAAGAGCAACCGAGGCGCAACTAGGACGAGAACGGGCGGGAGGCAGGAAAGCACAAGGCGGAGGCAGGCAGCCGCGCTGCGGCACTGCAGCGGCACGGCTTGCCCGTGCCACCCGCGCGCGTCACTGCCCCGGCGACAGCCTGCACCGCCGCGCGAAGTCGACCAGGTCCACCAGCGAGCTGACCTGCAGCTTGCCCATGATGCGCGTCTTGTGACTGCTCACCGTCTTGTTGCTGATGAACAGGAGTTCGCCGATGGCCTTGTTGGACAAGCCGCGGACCAGCATCTGCAGGATGACGATCTCCTTGTCCGACAGCAGCATCAGCCGTTCTTCGTCCGCCCGCTGAATGACCTGCGGCAACTCGCGCTGCTGGCGCATCTCGGGAAATACCGTGTAGCCGGCCATCACCGCTTCGACGCAGCGCACGATCTCCTTCATGTCCTGCATCTTGCTGACGAAGCCCTGCGCGCCGGCCTGGCGCACGCGGGGCGCGAACGTGGCCTGGTCCTGCCCCGAGATCACCAGGATGCGGATCGGCGGATGGACCAGCTTGAGCCGCGGGATCACGTCGAGGCCGCTGATGCGCGGGATGTCGAGATCCAGGATGGCGAGATCCGGCTCGAACTGCCGCACGGCTTCGATTGCAGCCTGCCCATTGTCGGCTTCCAGAATATTGCCGACCCCCAGCACTTGCGACAACTGAGTCTTGATCACCAGGCGCAATGCCGGATGATCGTCGACGATCAGGATCGTTGCCACTCCCGTTCTCCCCCAAGATTCCCACACTCTGCCCGCCCGCGCCGGCACTGCCACGCCTTCGCAGGTGAAGCGCGGATTATGTTATGACGTTACTTCACAGTCGTGAGGAATTTTCCGCGCGAACTGTCGGAGATTTCCCAAAATACTGGCCACGTGGCGAAATAGACCATTTCCGGCCAGCCACCCCCGCCACAGCCGCCCGTCCCTTGCCCCGGCGAACCCGTGCGCCGGTCCCGCCAGCGCCGCATATCCCCTGATTTGCCGAAATTTCGCAAACCGCCATCGCGCCGTCGCGGCTACAGTCTGAAGCCGACGGCCCTGCCGGCGCCCCGCGCCGCCATGCCTACGATCACTGCGCGCCCGCGCAGCGTCCTCCCGGATATGAGTCCATGCTGGCCGATGCTATGTCCTCCAAAACCCTTATCGTCATCGCCGACGACCATCCCGTCATGCTGCTCGGCCTGCGCGGCCTGCTGGCCCAGTTCGACAGCATCGAGATTGCCGGCGTTGCCCGCAATTCGACCGAGATCATCGCCCTGCTCAACCGGCTGCCGTGCGACATCCTGCTGACGGATTTCGCCATGCCCGGAGGCGTCCACGGCGACGGCATGCACATGCTGGACCTGGTGCGCCGGCACTACCCCGGGCTCTGGATCGTGGTGGTCACCATGCTGGACAATCCCGCGCAGATCGGCAAGCTGTCCAGGTTCGAGAAACTGTCCGTGGTCAGCAAGCTCGACGATGCATCGCACATCGCGACGGCGCTGGGACAGATGCTGGCCGGGCGCCCCTACCTCTCGCCGACCATACAGGCACTGCTGGACAGCGCCATCCCCCAGGTGGACCCGCGCGTACGGTTCGGCGCGCTCAGCCCGCGCGAGATCAGCGTCATCCGCCTCTACCTGACGGGCATGTCGGTCAGCCGGATCGCGGCCAACCTCGGACGCAGCATCAAGACCATCAGCACGCAGAAGATGTCCGCCATGCGCAAGCTGGGACTGCGCGGCGACCTGGATCTCTTCAGCTACGCGAGTTCCACCGGCCTGCTCGGCCAGACGCGCCTGCCCACCGGCGGCAAGGCGCCGGACCAGACCGAGGGCAACAGCCAGCCTTAGGTGGTCCACCCCAGGCAGCCCGCCGCCGTATCGCGCGGCGGCGGCATCCACTCAGGCGTTGCCGGGCGGGTAGCCCTGCGTGCCGCGCGCCCTCCCGGCCGCCGCGGCGACCTGGTCCCCCCCGCCGTGGCCGCCCTGCGCCGCGGTTGCCGCGGCATGCATCTCGAACCCGGGATCGGGCGACGGCACGGAAATGGTGGTCAGCAAGGACAGCGGACACCACCAGAGTGCTTTTATCAGATTCATTGCCCCCCCTCATTCTCGAGCCGACGACCGTGGCCAGCCATGGCCGACTACCCGGCATCATCGCTGGATTTCACCACGAATTCCGTCAGGTATTCCACCGCATAACGGCGGCTGGAGGGCCTCAGTTGAGGGTTGTCACAAACATTTCATCGTGGCGCGTCGCCGGCGTGCGTTTTCACTCACATTCGCCCGGGTGACGGCCTGCCGCGCCCGCGCGACATCCCCGGCACCTTCTGTAGTGCCAGGGAGTCCGCAGCCTTGCCGGCGGGGTGCCGGGTTCAGCAGATCCGCCATCCGGGCGCGGCGGGCTCTTCCGACGGCGTGGCGCGCAGGTAGCTGATGGTCTCGCCGCAGCGCTCGCGGTTGCTCCTGCGCAATTGCAGCCCGTTGAGCACGCCGCCGATCACGTTGGCGCGGGCGCGCTCGAGTTGCTTGAGCGCCTCCGTCACCTTCTCCTGCGGCGTGCAGTCCGCGCGCACGAACAGCAGCGTCGAGCCGGCCAGGCGCCCGACCAGTGCCGCGTCCGCCACCGCGAGGATCGGCGGCGTATCGACCAGGATCAGGTCGAAGCCCGCGTCGCAGGTCAGCAGCAGCTCGCGCAGCGCCGGCAGCATCAGCAACTCCGACGGATTCACCGGCCGGGTGCCGGCGGCAAGCAGCCATAGCCCGCCGACCGATGTGGGCCGGATCGCATCGTGCAGGGCCAGCGTGCCGCACAGCAGGTCCGCCAGTCCCGGCGCACCCTCCAGCCCGAACTGGCTGGCCACGCGGGAGCGGCGCAGGTCGGCGTCGACGAGCAGCACGCGCATGCCGGCTTCGGCCGCCAGTACCGCCAGGTTGACCGCGCCGAAGGTCTTGCCTGCCCCTGCCGATGCACTGGTGATGGCGACGATATGGTTGACCGCGCCCTCCATGGCGAAATGCAAGGCGGCGCGCAAGGTGCGCAACCCTTCCACGGCCGGCGCGTGCGGGTATTGCCGCGCGAGCAGGTAGCGGTCGTGCAGCGCCGGCGGCGGCTCTTCGCTCACCACTTCCGGGCGCGCCGATGCTGGCGCCACGGCGCCGCGCAGTCCGGCGCGTGCCGCGCCGCCGACGCCGACACCGGAAGGCAGGCGCATGGCTTGCGGATGCTCGGTGGCGATCAGCGTCGGCGCGAGCAGCGAGCGCGGCGATGTCAGGCTGCGGCGCTCCAGCTCGGCCTGTTCCGGACTGAATACCACTTCGCCCACCATCGGCAGCGCCAGCGTGCCTTCGATCTCCGGCGCGCTCGCCATGCCCCGGCGCGCGCGGCCCTTGAACCCGGCCACGGCGACGCTGCCCAGCAAGCCGAGGAAGGCCGCCAGCCCCGTCAGCAAGATGCGGTCCGGGCCGGCCGGCAGCGTCGGGGCCACAGCGAAGTCCACCAGGCGCACGTCGCTGGTACTGTCCGAATGTGCCAGCGCCAGTGCCTGCGATTGCCGGCGCAAGGCCATGTAGGTATCCTCGGCCACCTTCACGTCGCGGGTCAGCGCCGCGGATTCGCGCTCGGCCTCGGTCAGGCCCTTGCGCTGGGTATCAAGGTTGCGCCGGTCGCTGTTGAGCTGCAGGAGCTGGTCGTCGACCGCCTGGACCTCCAGGCTCTCCGTGGTGAACTTGCGCAGCAGGCGCGAACGCTCGAGCCGCAGCGCGGAGATCTGCTTCTGGTAGTCGATGCTGCCGCTCAGGTAGGACTGCGACTCCTCGGCCGGCTGCATCGAGCCGACGCGGGCCCGATGCCGCGCCAGCGCGGCTTCGGCCTGTTCGAGCTGCGCCTTGACCCGCGGCAGCTCGCCGGTGACGAAATCCATTTGCTGGTCCGCCTGCTCGCGCCGCTGGATGACTTCGGTATCCGAGATCGAATGCGCAACGGCATTCACCACGGCGGCGGCGCGCGCCGGGTCGCCATCGCGCCAGGTGATGCGCACCGCGCGGGGCGCGCCGCCATCCGCGCTCGCCGTGCCCGGCACGGCACTTGCCGAGGTGCCGCGCACCTCTTCCGTCTTGAGGCCGCGCACGAGCATATCGTAGGCCGTGACCGGGTCGCGGCGCATCAGCTCGAACCGGGTTCCCTCGCGCGCATCCAGCCGCGCCAGCTTCATCGATACGCCGTCGCCGCGCACGACATCGCCGACCTTGCCGGTCAGCAGCATCGAGCCGTCCGCGCGTTGCAGGCGGAACTGCCCGTCGTCGAGCGCAACCAGCGTGAGCGGCTGGTTGAGCAGTGCCTCGGGCACGTTCAGCGCGAGCACATCGATATGCTCGCCGCCCCAGGCATACTCCGACAAGGCGGCCAGCGGCGACGCCAGCGGGCCGCCTTCCGCGTTGCCAGCGAAGCGCGCCCACAGGGGCCCGATGACGGGCAGCATGTGCGGCAGCGCGACAATATCCAGCCTCGATTCGCGCACCACCGGGGTCAGCACCGCGCGGCTGGTCAGCGCATCCGCGCGCAGTTCGCTGGCGGGTTGCGCCGCGCTGCCGCCCTGCGACACGCGCTTGCCGGCATCCGGGCGCACCATGGCGTCGGCCTGGTATACGGCCGGCAGCGACCAGGCGTAGATCGCGCCGCACAGGGCCGCGCAGACGGTCACGCCGAATATCATCCCGGCTTGATCATGCAGCGCGCGGGCCAGCTCAGAGCGCGCGGCCGCAGCCTGCGCGCGGAACGCCGGCGCGGGGCCGGATTGCGTAAAGGTATTCACAGGCAGCTCCCTGAATGGGCTGATTGCGGCAGATGCGCGCAGCTGGCGGCGGAAGACCGCGCAGGACCCGCGCCCTCGCGATGGAAGGATTCGGCAGGCCGGCCGGACAGCAGGCGCCCGTACTCGCGCGCGACCAGCCCGTAGCACTCGCAGGCGTGCAACTCCAGCCGGCCACGGTCGATCACCGTGATATGGCCCCGGCTGTAATGGATCAGGCCCTGCTCCGCGAGCTTGCCCGCGGCCTCGGTCACGCCTTCGCGGCGCACGCCCAGGCGGGCGGCGATCATCTGCTGCGTGATGGCGATCTCGTTCGAACAGAGGCGATCGGCGGACAGCAGGAGCCAGCGGCAGACCTGCTGGCTCAGCGAGTGGTAGCGGTTGCACACCGCGGTCTGCGCGATCTGGGTCATCAGCGCCTGCACGTACAGCAACACCGCGCGCAGCGTGGCGGGCGAGCGCAGCAATTCCTGCCGCAACCGGTTCGCCGCGAGGCGGAAGCCGTAGCCGGCGGTCTGCACCTCCAGCCTGAACGGCATGGCGTAGCCGCCCGTGACCACCGGAATCCCGATCATGCCCTCGTTGCCCACCGTGGCGATCTCGATGGCGGTGCCGTCCTCCAGGTAGGAAAGCATCGACACCACCGCCGTGGTGGGGAAGTAGACATGGCTCGCTTGCTGGCCGCTCTCGCTGAGCAGTTGCCCGGGGCGCATGCGGACGAGTTCCACGTAGTCGGAGATGGCACCCCAGTCCTCGCGCGGCAAGCCGAGCAGCAGATGGTTGACGTCCGGAGATAGTCGCTGACCGTGCATTCTGGTTTCCTCCGCAAAGCCATGCCGCATGCGTGCGGGACCGGTTGCCATTGCGCCCGGGCAAGCGCGCGCAGGCACGCCGCAGGCTCGGCAATCTCCGCAAGATCTGCGCCAATGCCGGCTCGTCCGTGCCCTGTACGTCTTGTCTGGCAACACTGTCACGCCTGGTTACCTCTGGTTACGTCCTGTTACTCCTTGGGCATCGCCATCACCGCCGACACGGCCGGCACGACGGGCGCGATCGCGGCAGCAGCGATCGCCAGGTCGTCCTCGGGCACCGTTGCAGGTGCCTTGCGCGGCGCGTCGGCCTCGCTTTTGTACGTTGCGCATGGCATGCCGAGCTCGCGCGCGATATGGCCGCTCAGCCTCAGCGCCAGCGCGGCGATGGTGATGGTGGGAAAGTTCGCGCCCACCGTGGGAAACACCGAGCTGCCGGCCACATAGAGATTGGCCAGGCCGTGCACGCGGCAGTTGCGGTCCACCACTCCCGAATTTGG
The DNA here is from genome assembly GCF_056396525.1 of Cupriavidus sp. 05T41. NCBI lineage: Bacteria > Pseudomonadati > Pseudomonadota > Betaproteobacteria > Burkholderiales > Burkholderiaceae > Cupriavidus > Cupriavidus sp. 05T41. Next base: position 2,850 of record NZ_JBFTLQ010000040.1, on the reverse strand, counting down.
CGAATCGTGCATTCGCGTGGTGCCCATGTGGTGCCACGTCCCTTCGAGCGAGGCAGGCCATGGCTGCCCTTCCATGGGCGGATCCAGCGTGACCTGCGCCACGCCGCTGCGCTGCAGTTCGTCTGCCAGCAGGGCAAAGGTGCGGTCGAAGGTACGCTGCACCAGGCTGCCCACGCGCCAGTGCACGCGCACCCGCGGCACGCCGAGCCGGTCACGCTGCTCGCACAGGGTCACCCTGCTGTGCGGGTCGGGCTCGGCCTCGACGATGGCCTGCATCTTCACGCCGGTGATCAGCGAGCGCGGCTGCAGCAGCCGCGTCAGTCCAAAGCCCACGGTATCGATCGGGTGGGCAGCCATCGTCAGCAGGTCGGCGCTGAGCTTGCGCCCCGGCTGGTCCTTCTTGAGCAGCGCCTGCTTGGTGCGGATCAGCGCCTCCGCGCCGGTACTGCCTTCGCCGTAGAACTGCGAGAAAAACCATACGCGCGAATTCAGCAAGCCCTCGCGCTCCAGCACGGCCTGCTTGAGCGCGAACTGCGAGGACACATGGGTGCCATAGGCGCTGACGGCCGCATTCTGGTAGTGGTACTTGATGTCGTACAGCTTGTTGCGCTCCCATGCCTTGCTGAAGCGCACGCTGCCGGACAGCAGGCGTGGATGGTCCATGAAGTAGCGGCCCACCAGGTCCGCGCCGTTGCCCAGGCCGGCCGCCTGCACATTGTTCGAGGCCAGCATCAGCCGCGCGTTCTCGATGCCGCCCGTGGCCAGCACGAACAGGCGCGCCGCCACCCGGATGCGGCGGCCGCTGAGCGTGGCCACCGACACCCGCGAGACCGAACTCGCATCGGCGTTGGCATCGATATTGACGACATTGGCGTAGAGGTACACCTTGATGCGGTGCGACTGCTCGAGCTGGGCACGGTAGAGCTTGCCGAAGCGCGCCGGCGGGCTGAACTGCGAGATGGTGTCGCGGATATACTCGCCGCTCAGCGGCAGGCGCCTGACGTCGTGCCGGCGGATCGCGGCCTCCCAGTAGGCGGGGTCGAAATTGTTCGGGCCGAGCTTGAGCAGGTCGTGGGTGCGCTCATAGAAGGGCGTCAGTTCGTCGAGCCCGAACGGCCAGCCGCTGTGCGCGACCAAGCTGCGCTTTTCCAGATCCCATGGATCCAGCGGACGGCACCACCCGCCCCAGCAATTGCTGCTGCCGCCGAGAAAGCGGCTGCGGCTGCCATCGGCAAAGCTGTAGGGCAGGCCGACGTTCTCGCCACGGTACAGGTCGCGGGTCTCGTCGTCGGGGGCATAGCCGCCGCTCTCCAGCAGGCAGGCATCGATACCGAGGCGATGTAGCTCCAGCGCCAGCGTAATTCCCGCCACACCACCACCGATGATGCAGACGGTCGAAATCACCATCGTGTCGTCCTGCAGTTTTCTCGTATCGATGAACATGGCGTACTCCTCGCGCGCCGGCCCCGGAGCCGGACGGCAACCCTCGCTGCAACCATCTTCCTACCGTGCGCTCGTCCACGTTCGCCAACATTGCGCCAACGACGGCCAAGCGCGCTTGCCTTCTCGTGCCCGCCCCCCTCAACCATCGCCCGCGCGCCAGCCCGGCACGGGCACGGCGGGCGCCGGCGCGGCTTGTTGCACCTGCTCCTGCTCCTGCATGGTCCCCGGCGCCTGCAGCACGCGCAGCAGGTCGCCCGCCATGCCTTCGACCGTGAAGCGCCGCTCGAAGCTGGCCTTCGCGCTTGCGCGCATGGCGCTGCGCGCCTGCTCGTCCATGGCGAACCAGCGCCGCAGCAGCGTCTCGACGCCGTCGGCCGTGTCCGGCGCGACCAGCCCCGCGCCGTCGTGCTCGATCTCGCGCCAGATGTTGATCCTGTCCGAGATCAGCGCGGGCACCGCGCAGCCCAGCGCCTCCGCCACCGCGATACCGAAGTTCTCCTGGTGCGACGGCAAGGCGAACACATCGCTGGCATGGAACGCGCCCCACTTCATCGGGCCGCTGAGCATGCCGGGCCAGCTCACGCGCTGCCCGACGCCGGCCGCCGCCGCCTGCGCGCGCAACTGCGGCAGCCAGCCGGCGCTGTCCGGGCCGGCGATCACAAGGTGTGCGGCGGGATCCATTTCCGCGGTGCGGGCGAACGCTTCGATCAGCAGATCGCAACCCTTCTTCTCGTGAATGCGCCCGAGGAACAGCACGATGCGCTTGCCCCGCAGTTCGGGATACGCAGCCAGGAACGACTCGCGCAGCGCCACCCCGCCCGCATCCCGCTGCGGCGGCGCCTGCGTGCCGAACCGCACCACCAGCGCGCGCGCCCGGTATAGCCAGAACGACTGGCTCGCCAGACGCCGCTCTTCCTCCGCGGTGAAGAGCACCGCCCGCGCGTCGCGCAACACGCGGTACTCCGCCCACGGCCAGTAGAGCCATTTCTTCAGGTGCTTGAGCGGGTAGGTGCGCTTGAACCACGGGTCGAGCATCCCGTGCGGATAGACGTAGTAGGGGACCGGCAGCTTGCGCAGCGCGCGCCAGGCCCCGAAGCCGTGGTACTGCCACAACCCGTTGACGATCACCGCGTCGAACTCGCCCGCATGCGCGCGCAGCCACGGCACCAGCCGCGGCGCATAGCGGTAGAAGCCGCGCGCCGGGCCCAGCGCATGCAGCGGCAGCGCGAAAGCGGCCACGCATGGCGCGTCCGGCGCGTCCAGCGAGAGCACTTCGACGCGATGCCCCTGCGCGATCATCTGCGCGCTGCCCTGGCGCACGCTTTCCACCGGCCCCCCGCAGGCCGGATCGACCGACGCGAGCAGCTGGAGGATCTTCATCGGGATGCTCCGCGCGAGTGATAGCGC